>CAZITK010000044.1:0-10864 GCA_964542145.1 uncultured Brevundimonas sp. | reverse complement strand
CCCTGGAGACCACCACCTCGGCGTCCTGGCCGCCTCGCTCGAAATATTTTCCGACTCCGTCAACCAGTTCCTGGGAGATGCGCGAGCCTAACGCTTCGCCGACATCCACGTTCTTACCACTGACTTGGACTTGCATGCCGATAGAACGCGACCGCCGGCCTTTGGTGTCAAGCGGCGGCGATGAAATCGGGTTTCGTCGTTCGTCGACGCTCGGCGGCGTCAGCCGCGCCTCAGCATCCGCTTGCGCTCGACCGAGGAGGGGATGCGCAGGGCCTCTCGGTACTTGGCCACGGTGCGCCGGGCGATATCGACCCCGGCCTCCTTCAGGATGTCGACGATGCGGTCGTCTGACAGCACGTCGCCGTCCCGGCCTTCGTTGTCGATCATGGTCTTGATGCGCTGCCGCACCGCCTCGGCCGAGTGAGCCGCCCCGCCCGACGTCGACCCCAGGGCGGCGGTGAAGAAGAACTTGAGTTCAAACACGCCGCGAGGCGTCGCCACATATTTGCCGGAGGTGACGCGGCTGACGGTCGATTCGTGCATGCCGATGGCGTCGGCGACGGTCTTGAGATTCAGCGGCCTCAGAAACTCGATGCCGAAGGCCAGAAAGGCGTCCTGCTGGCGCACGATCTCGGACGAGACCTTCAGTATGGTTCGGGCTCGCTGGTCCAAGGACTTCACCAGCCAGTTGGCCTGGGCGGCGCAGTCGGCGACGAAGGCCTTTTCGGTATCGGATCGCGCGCCTCCGGCGACCTGGGCGTGATAGCGCCGGTCGACCAGCAAACGGGGCAGGGTGTCGGCGTTCAGCTCGATCCTCCATCCGCCGGCCGGGTCCGCCCGCACGTGGACGTCGGGGATCAGGGTCTGGGCCGGCTCGCCCCCGAAGGCCGCGCCTGGACGCGGCGTCAGGGCCTTGAGTTCGGCGACCATGTCCAGGAGGTCGTCCTCGTCGACGTCGCAGGCGCGCTTCAGCCCTGCGTAGTCGCGCCGCGCCAGCATCTCCAGATTGTCCAGCAGGCACGCCATGGCGGGATCGAACCGGTTGCGCTCGATCAGCTGCAGTTTCAGGCATTCCGGCACCGAGCGGGCCATCACCCCGGTGGGCTCGAAGCCCTGGCAGGCGTGAAGCACGGCCTCGACCTGCTCGACCGTCGCGCCCAGCCGGTCGGCGATCTCGGCCAGCTCGCCGCGCAGATAGCCGCCATCGTCAACCTGATCGATCAGGGCCAGGGCGACGCCGCGCTCGGTGGTCGTGAAACCGGCCGCCGCCGCCTGGTCGTGCAGATGATCCCACAGGCTCTTCTCTCGGGTGTCGGCCCGGTCGTCGCCCAGATCGTCGGGCAGGCCGCCGCCGCCTCGACCCACGCCCGACCAGTCCGACAGGCCCGGCTGGGCCTCGCCGGTCGAGGGTTCGGCCATCCGCTCGCCGGGGGTGGCGTCGGCGAACGCGTCATGGCCCGCGTCCATGGCCCGCTCGGCCTGATCTGATCCCCCCTCGCCCAGTTCGACCTCGCCGTCCGTGCGGGCCGTGTCCGTGGCGTGATCGTCGGCGCGTTCGCCGGCCGGCTCGCCGCCTTCCGGGCCGTCATCGCGCTGCAGCAGCGGATTGCGCTCCAGCTCGCCTTCGACGAAGGCGTTCAGCTCCAGGTTCGACAGTTGCAACAGCTTGATCGCCTGCTGCAGCTGGGGCGTGATGACCAGCCCCTGGCCCTGCCTGATCTCCAGCCTTTGACCGATCACGGCGCGTCCCCGCCGGGCCACCGTGGCCCGAAACTTGCTGCCGAGATTGCGCCGCGAGGGTTAACGTCGGTCTAAGGCCGGTCAGTCCAGGGCGCAGATATCCGGCAGCCCGCGCAGACTCCCCGCCGAATCAAGACCATAGCCGACAAGATAGCGGGCCGGAGCCTCCCAGGCGACGAAATCGGGCTGGATGGCCCGCGGCTCGGGCCAGGGCTTTCGCGCGAAGACGGCGGTCAACACGCTCGCCGCGCCAGCCTCGCGCGCCAACCGCGCCGCCTCCGACAGGCTCAGGCCCGTGTCGAAAACGTCGTCCAGCATCAAGGCCGTCCGGCCCTCCAGCGATCTCTGGAACGGAGCGCGGACCTCCACCTTCCCCTGGGACGTCTCTCGGTCACCGTAGGAGGCCAGCCAGAGGGCGTCGAAACGCACATGGCGGTCATGACGGGCCAGCGCGCGAGTCAGATCGGCGGCGAACCAGAGCCCCCCGGTCAGTAGACAGACCGCCACCGATTCGTCGTCGATCTCCGGCGCGATCCGGACCGCCAGCGCATCGACCCGGGCCGCGACCTCGGCCTCGGTCAGAAGAACGGTTCGTGGAACTCGTGCGGGATGAGCGACCATGCCCGCTGCTAGCGTTCCGGGCCCGTCGGTGTCGAGCCCTCGCTCGTGGCGCCGGCGATGGGGACGGCGTCCACGGGGGCCAGAGTCGGCGATCCTCCTTCGCTGCTCGGCCCCGGACCGATGTCGAGCGCCCCTCTGAGGGCGCTGCGGGGCGGGGCGGCCTGAGCCAGAACGGTCTCGGCCGACGGGTCAGGGGAAGGCGCGGTCGGCGGAGCTCGCGGAACGGGTGCGGGCGCCGGCGTGTCGCGCGCCGGCCGCCGCTGTCGGGGCTCGACCTCGGCGAAGTCAAAGGTGACCTCGGCTGTTCGCCCGCCGGGATCGGGAATCAGCGCCGCGAAGCCCGCCACGGCTCCGGGGCGGATCGACCGCGCAGGCGCCGGGACCACGCGATGTCGGATTTCTCTCCCCTCGACGTCGAAAAGGGTGATGCGCAACGGCGGTGGGCTGATGGAGCGATCCCGGATGTTTCTGACTGCGCCTGACGCCAGGATGGTCTCGGGATGGCCCGGCGCTATTCGGGCGTTCTGAGCCTCGATGTCCAGTCCCAGGGCGTTCACCGGCGCCCCTACCGCCGCATAGGCGGTCGCCGCGCGGGGATAAAGATCGACCACATCCACCCGGAACAGCCAGGCGGCCCCCACGAGGGCGACGAAGGCCGCCGCCACTCCCGCCCAGACGGCGCCGGCGGCGGCGGCGCGGCGAAACCTGCGCTGCTGCTCGACGCGGCTACGATAGGCGCGGGGCAGTTCGGGCGCGGCCAGGGCCTCGAGCTCTGGCGTCCCCTCGCGCCGACCGAAGCCGCTGGCTTCAGGCGTGGGGGAGACACTCGGTGCGGCGTTGGCCGGCGTCAGCTCCAGCGGCTCCTCGGACAGGGCGAGCCAGACGTGTCCGCAGCTCTTGCATCGCACCTTGCGGCCTGTCGGGCCGATGGCGGCGTCGGCGACGAAATAGCTGGTGGCGCAGTCGGGGCAGGTCAGTATCATGGGTGCTCGCGACGGGCCGTGGGTCCGACCCCTCCCTTGCTGGCCCGCGCGCCGCGGCGACGCGTGTCCTGACGATCGACCATCGAATGCCCTCTTTCACCCCGCGCCGCGACCGGGTCGACCCCGCCGCCCCCGCCGCCGACCGCTCCGAGGTCGCGCGCCTGGAAGGTGTCGAGGTCGGCTACGACGGGGGCCCGCCGGTGCTTCGCGACGTGGACCTTAAACTGCTTCGCGGTTCTTTCCACTTCCTAACCGGGCCGTCCGGCGCGGGAAAATCCAGCCTGCTGCGGCTACTGGAGCTCAGTCTCAGGCCGCGCGCGGGGCGGCTGTCTCTGTTCGGCCAGGATGTGACCCGCGCGCCGCGCTCGGCCATCCCCGCCTACCGCCGCCGCATGGGGGTGGTGTTCCAGGATTTCCGGCTCCTGGATCATCTGAACGCCTTCGACAACGCCGCCCTGCCGTTGCGGCTTCGGGGCGGCAAGGCGGCCGACTACGCCTCGGATGTCGAGGAAATGCTGGCCTGGGTGGGACTGGGCCGACGCGCACACGCCTGTCCGCGCGCCCTGTCGGGCGGCGAGAAGCAGCGGCTGGCCATCGCCCGCGCCGTGATAGGTCAGCCGGAGTTGATCCTGGCCGACGAGCCGACCGGTAGTGTGGACGCCCGCATGGCCGAGCGCCTGCTGACCCTGTTCCAGTCGCTGAACCGGCTGGGCGCCACCGTGCTGATCGCCAGCCACGACCCGAACCTCGCCAGGGCTTCGGGCGCCGACATCCTGCATCTGGAGGACGGACGGCTGGTCCGCGAGGCGGCGTGAGCGCGATCGCCCGCCGACCCGGCCCGCTGATCCCGCGCGACGCCGACGGCGAGCGCTGGCTGGGCGTCGTGGTCGCGGTCCTGTGTTTCATCGCGTGCCTGGCCGCGCTCGGCGCCGCCGCCGCCGACCGGGCCGCCCATGGCTGGGCTGGCCGTCTGCGGGCCGAGGCCACCGTTCAGGTCCGACCCCAGGTCGACGAGACCGGGGCGGCCGCGGCCGCACGCGCCGCCGAGACGCTGGCCGGATTGGACGGCGTGGCCGAGGCCGAGGCTCTGCCGAGGGCGGAGGCCGAGGCTTTGTTGCGTCCCTGGCTGGGCGAGGCGGCGCTGGAAGACATCGTCATTCCTCATCTGGTCACCGTTCGCCTGGCCCCGGCCCGATCCGCCACGCCGGAGACCATGTCTCGCGCGCTCGCGGAGGCGGGACTGGACGCCAGCGTCGACGACCACAGTCTGTGGCGGCGCGAGGTCGAGCGGGCTGCGCTGCTGATTTCCACCCTTGCGGTCGGGGTGTTTCTGCTGGCCGCGCTCGCCGCCGCCGCCGCCGTGGGCTACGCCACCCGGGCCGGTCTGGCGGCGCGGCGCGAGATCATCGCCACCCTCAGTTTGAATGGCGCCACCGACGGCCGGATCGCCTGGCTGTTCCAGCGTCGGTTCGCGGTGCTCGCCGCGATCTCAGGAACCGTCGGCGCGATCGTGGCCGCCCTGGCCCTTGCCGCCTTTCGGCTGTCCGGCGGGGACTCAGGGTTCTCCGCCGTCCTGCCGCTGGCGTGGAGCGACCTGTTGATCCTCTCGCCATGTCCCGTGTTGGCCGCTACGGTCGCCGTCCTGGCCGCCCGGGGCGCGGCGTTGAGGGGTCTGGTCGCTCGGCCATGAAATTCGTCACGGCTGTGGTCATCGTCGCCCTGGTGTGGCTGGTCGGTCTGTTTGCTTTCGCTGAGCGCGTGCGCGGCCTGTCGCCTGCTCCCGAACCGGCCCGCGCGCACGGCATCGTGGCCCTGACCGGCCCCGCCGCCGAACGGCTGAACGCAGCCATGCGACTGATGGAGCAGGACAAGGGCGACCGTCTGCTGGTGTCCGGGGTCAATCCGGAGGTGCGGCGCGAGGAGTTGCGCGCTCTGCTGCCCGGATCCAGCCGGCTGTATGATTGCTGCGTCGATCTGGGCTTCGACGCCCGGGACACTATGGGCAACGCCCAGGAGATCGCTGCCTGGAGCCGCGCCAAGGGCTTTGACAGGCTGATCGTCGTCACATCGGACTACCACCTGCCGCGAAGCCTGCTCGAGATTCGCGGCGCCGACCGCTCGCTGCGGCTTCAGGGCTATGCCGTCTCCACCCCTCAGCTCGACACCGGCCACTGGTGGCGACAGGAGGCCAGCGCTCGGCGCATGGCCTTGGAATACAACAAGTATCTCGTCGTCCTTGTCCGTGAGGGCGTGCTGCGGATCATTGGCGACCGCCGCGACCGGGAGGGGCCGGGCTTGTCCAGAACGGGCGGCGAGACGACCTCTTGACCGTGATCCGCTCCGCCCTGTTCAGCGCCTGGCTCTATCTTTCCATGGCCACCTTCGCCGTGGTGCTGTCGCCGGCGCTCCTCATGCCGCATCAGGCCGCCATGACCGTGATCCGCTGGTGGGCCCATTTCGTGCTGTTCGGTCTCAGGTGGATCGCCGGCGGCCGCGTCCAGGTGCGGGGCGTCGAGCACCGACCCACGGGCGCCGCCCTGATCGCCGCCAAGCATCAGGGCATGCTGGACATCATCGCGCCCTTCACCTTCCTGCCGGACCCCTGTTTCGTGATGAAAAAGGAGTTGATGGCGCTGCCCTTCCTCGGCTGGTTCGCCAAAAAGACCCGGATGATCCCGGTGGATCGCGCGGGGCACGCGGCGGCGCTCAAGGCCATGGTGCGCCAGACCCGCGAGCGGCTGGCCGAAGGCCGCCAGATCGTCATCTTTCCCGAGGGCACCCGAACCCGCCCCGGCGAGCCGAGCGACTACAGGCCGGGCGTGGCGGCCATCTACCGCGACCTCGGCGGGGCCTGCACCCCGCTGGCGACCAACACCGGCCTCGTATGGCCGGCCTCGGGCTTCTTGCGTCATCCAGGCGCGGCGGTGTTCGAATTCCTGCCGGCCATCCCCGGCGGTTTGAAGCGGGCCGACTTCATGCGCGAGCTTGAAGGCCGCATCGAGACGGCCTCGACCGCCCTCTTGCCGCCGCCCGCGCCTCGCCATGACTGAGGCCGGATCAGTCGGCCTCGACGGCCCAGTCGGCGAGCAGGCGGTGCGCGATGGCGATCGCCGGGGGCGGGCGGATGTGGGGGTGGGCGTCGGCCAGAACCGCGCGGGCTTCGGCCCGGCTCAGCCAGACCACCGCCTCCAGCTCGGTTTGGTCCGGGCGCGCCTGATCGTCGGAGACCTCGGCCATCAGGCCGATCATCAGCTGGGACGGAAAGGGCCAAGGCTGGCTGGCATGGTAGCGCACGGCCGTGACGGTCAGGCCGGACTCCTCGGCGATCTCGCGCGCGCAGGCCTCCTCCAGGCTCTCGCCGGGCTCGATGAAGCCGGCCAGGGCCGACATCCGCCCGGCCGGCCAGGCCGCCTGACGCCCCAGAAGACACCGCTCCCGGCCCTCCTCGTCGCGGTGCACGGCCAGCATGATCACCACCGGATCGAGGCGCGGAAAATGCTCCGTGGCGCAGGCCGGGCACTGGCGCTTCCAGCCGCAGGCCGCGTCGCGCGTGGCCTGGCCGCAGGCGGCGCAGAATCCGTGTCGACGCCGCCAGTCGAACAGTCCCTTGGCCGCCCCCGCCATGGCCGTTTCGGCCTCGGGCAACAGAGCCGCGGCGGCGCGCATATCCGGAAACCGGCCCAGCCCCCGCGCCGGTCCCTCTGCCGGATCGCCCGCCCCTTCGATCTCCACCGCAAAGATGGGCGTCTCGCCGTCCAGGCCCAGGAACAGCTGGCGATCCGGCACGATGTCCAGGGCGTGTTCGATGGTCAGCCGCACCAGGCGGGTCTCGTCGGCGTCGCCCATGACCAGCGGACGGCCTTCCCACAGCATCAGCGCGCGCGCCCTGGGATCGGCCAGCCGCTCGGCGATCCAGTCCGGATCGTCGCGCAGATCGCCGACGCGGTCGAGCGAACTCCCGGCGAAGCGAGTCACCGGCCAGCTGACAGGCCAAGGGCGGGGCCGGTTGACGGAAGGGCGTTCGCGGGCGGACATGGCGCTCCTTCATAGACCCGCCCCGGGAGCCGCCGCCATGGCCGTCAGCGAAGAGATCGTTCTCTACACCAACCCCATGTCGCGCGGCCGCATCGCGCGCATCATGCTGGAGGAACTGGGCCGGCCCTACCGTGCCGAGGCGCTGGAGTACGGCGCGGACATGAAGGCGCCGGAGTATCTGGCCATCAATCCGATGGGCAAGGTCCCGGCCCTGACCCATCGCGCCCAGGTGATCAGCGAGACCGCGGCCATTTGCGCCTATTTGGCCGACGCCTTTCCCGAGGCGGGGCTGGCGCCCGAGCCCGCCAGTCCGCTGCGCGCGCCCTATTACCGCTGGCTGTTTTTCGCGGCGGGGCCGCTTGAGGCGGCGGTGACGGCCAAGGCCTTGGGCCTGCTCGCCCCCCCGGAAAAGGCCGCCATGGCCGGATACGGCTCCTTCGAGGCGGTGATCGACGGACTGGAACACGCCCTGAAACCCGGGCCATGGATCCTGGGCGACCGGTTCAGCGCCGCGGATGTCTATCTCGGCGCCCAGGTCAGCTGGGGCCTGATGTTCAAGACCCTGCCCGCGCGGCCGGCGCTGACCGACTACGCCGCGCGGCTTGAGGGCCGGCCGGCCTGGAAGCGCGCCGCCCGCAAGGACGACGCGCTGAAGCCCACGCCGGACTGATCCGGTCCCGTCAGTGGCCGCCGTCGCCGCGACCGGACGGCACCGGCTGATAGTCGCGCACGAACCGCTCGAGCAGACGCACGCCATAGCCGAACGAACCGGCCGGCTTCCAGTCGTTGGAGCCGCCATAGGCCATGTTGGCCATGTCGATGTGCGCCCAGGGCGTATCGTCGTTGGCGAAGTGGCCGACAAAGTGTGCGCCCGTGCCCGCGCCGGCGCCGCCCGCGCCCGAGTTCTGGATATCGGCGATGGTGGACGAGGTGTCCCGCGCATAGGTCGGATGGAGAGGCAGCTGCCAGACCCGCTCGCCAGTCGACCGCCCGGCGGCCACCAGTTGCTGGGCCAGGGCGTCATGGCGGCTGAACAACCCGGCGTAGTCGTCGCCCAACGCGCCCCCGACAGCGCCCGTCAGCGTGGCGATGTCCACGATCGCGGCCGGATCGAGGTTGGCCTCGGCCCAGGCGATGGCGTCGGCCAGCACCAGCCGTCCCTCGGCGTCGGTGGAGATGATCTCGATGGTGGTGCCGTCCATGGCGGTGACCACGTCGGCGGGTCGCTGCGCCTGGCCGTCAGGCATGTTCTCGGCCAGGGCGGCGATGGCGACCACGTTCACCGGGGCGCCGGAGCGCGCCAGGGCCAGGGTCGCGCCCACCACGCTGGCGGCCCCCGACATGTCCATCTTCATATTGCCCATGCCGCCGGACGACTTGATGGAGATGCCGCCGGTGTCGAAGGTGATGCCCTTGCCGACCAAGGCGATGGGCTGGCCGCCGGCGCCCTGATAGCGGACGATGAGCATGCGCGGCGGCCGATGCGAGCCGCGCCCGACCCCCAGGATGGCGCCCATGCCCATACGCTGCATCTCGGTCTCGTCCAGCACCTCGATCGTGACGTTGTCGACTCCCCGGAATGCCGCCTGGGTCCGCTCCACAAAGGTCTGCGGATAGATGACGTTGGCCGGCTCGTTGGAAATGTCGCGAGTCCAGGTCATCGCCTCGACCAGATGGGCGCCGCGCTGACGGTACAAGCCCTCCGCGCCCGAGGCGCTGTCGCCCGCCACGGTCAGGGCTCCCGGCGCCCCGGCGCGGCGCGATGTGCTGTAGAGGTCCGAGCGATAGTGGCCGATGCCGAAGCCAGTCGCCATCTCCGCCGCCAGATTGGCGGGCAGGCCGTTGACCGAGAGCACCGCCGGCGCCTCGCTGGACACCAGCATGCGGCCGACCACGGCGCCGGACATCTGCACCGCACCCAGGTCCGATCCGTCGCCCAGCCCAACGATGACCACGCGGTCCCAGTCGCCGACGCCCCGCAGGGTCAGGGTCCCGCGAGCCTTGCGGTCGAACTCGGCCGCGGTCAGGGCCCGATCGACCATTCGGCGGTCGGCCTCGCTCAGCATGGGGGCGCGCGCCGCCAGGCTTTCGTCCTGGCGCAGCGGCAGGATCAGCGTCCCCTCCGCGGCCGGCGCCCGGGCCGCGAAACTGACCGCCCGGGCTGCAGGCGCGGCCGCCTGGGCGGCGTTCGGCGGAAGATCCAGCGCAACGCGCGTCTGGGCCAGAGCGTCGGAAGGGAGCCCCGCCGTCAGGGCGACGGCGGCGGCGCAGGCGAGAAGAGCGGAACGGAGCATTGAGACCTCGGAAGTGACGACGATGCGTTAGCGGCCGGCATAGAGCCCCAATCCGGCCGCCTTCGCAATGCGGCGCTTGCGCCGGCGTGCGCGGCGTACGCTGCGGCTTTCCCACGCGGCGCGAGACGCGTAAGAGCGCGGCCATGACCCCGCCCGACGCCTTGTTGCCTCACCTTTCCCAGGACTGGGACGCTCTGGATCACGGCAAGTTCGCCGATGAGACCGAGGCGGTCGCGGCCGTCCTGGCGTTATGCCCGCTTGACGACGCCCAGCGCGCGACGATCACCGCCGAGGCCGTCGATCTCGTCGAGCGCGCCCGTCGGGACGCCGACCAACAGGGCGTGGTCGAGAGTTTCCTCCAGGAATTCTCCCTGGGCACCCGCGAGGGGCTGGCTTTGATGTGCCTGGCCGAGGCCTTGCTGCGCACGCCCGACGAGGACACGCGTGACCGGCTGATCGCCGAGAAGATCGGTTCGGCCGACTGGGCCAAGCACCTGGGCCAGTCCGACAGCCTGTTCGTCAACGCCTCGACCTGGGGCCTGATGCTGACCGGCCGGCTGGTCGATGTCGACGAGGACGCTCGCCGGGACCTGCCCGGCTTCCTGCGCCGCGTCGCCGGCCGCATCGGCGAACCGGTGATCCGCCAGGCCGTGGCCGCCGCCGTGCGCATGATGGGCGAGCAGTTCGTGGTCGGTCGCAACATCGGCGCGGCCCTGCGGCGCGCCAACCGGAACCGCTGGCTGTGCAGCTTCGACATGCTGGGCGAGGGCGCCCGCACCGACGCCGACGCCGCCCGCTACGAGCGGATCTACGCCGAGGCCATCCAGATGGTCGGCGGCACCAGCCGCATGGACCGGCCCGACATGACCGGCCCCCAGACCGGCCACGGCGTCTCGGTCAAGCTGTCGGCCCTGACGCCGCGCTATGAGGCGACCCAGGAGGCGCGGGTGTGGGAGGAGCTCTATCCCCGCATCAAGCGCCTGGCGATGCTGGCCAAGGGCCACGACCTGAACTTCTGCATGGACGCCGAGGAGGCGGACCGGCTGGTCATCTCCCTGAAGCTGCTGGACGCCTTGGCCCACGATCCCGATCTGGGCGAGTGGAAGGGTCTGGGCCTGGCGGTTCAGGCCTATCAGAAGCGGGCGCCCGAGGTGATCGCCCGTGTGGCCGACCTCGCCCGCCATTCCGGTC
>CAZITK010000043.1:0-10970 GCA_964542145.1 uncultured Brevundimonas sp. | reverse complement strand
AGGAGCGTGTTCGGCCGGTCGTAGTCGGCGCTGGCCAGCAGGTCGCGGAGATAGACCGTCTCGCGCCTGGCGTTGGGCAGTTCGATGCCGATGGCGTTGCGCCCCTGGACCACGCTGATCCGGCAGGCGCGGGCCGACATGGAGCGGGCGATGTCGTCGGACAGGGCCACGACCCGGGCGTGTTTCACCCCCGGCGCGGGGGCCAGCTCATACAGGGTGACGACGGGGCCGGGGCGGATCTGGTCGATCACGCCCTTGACCCCGAATTCGGCCAGCACGCCCTCTAGCATCTTGGCGTTCTGTTTCAGGGCCACGTCGTCGACCATGCCGGTGCGGACCTCGGGCTTGGACAGGATGCCCAGAGGCGGCAGCTGAAAGCCGTCGCGATCGCCGAAGTCGAGCGCGGGTTGGGCGTCGCGGACCTCGCGCGCGGAGGGCTTGGGCGTCTTCAGGTCCGCGACCTTGGGCTCGGGGGCGGTCCAGACCGAGGGGCGGAGCGTGACGGGCTCGGGACCGGGTAGCAGGGGCGGCGCCTTGTCCGCCTCGTCGTCGCCCCACGGCGGAGCCTCGGCTTCGGCCGGCGGCGGCATGGGCTGGCGATGGGCCACGGCGGGCTCGGCCTTCTTGCGCGAGGCGGCCTTCTTCACCCCCTTCACGGCCTCGGGGGAAGAGGAGCGGCGGGCGGCCAGTCCGGCGGCGTCGCTGAAATCACGCCAGCGCAGGCCGACCGCATAGCCGATGGCGGACAGGGCCAGGGCCAACAAAAGCAAGCCAGCCAGAACCGGCGCCGATCCCGCATGCATCAGGCCGAAGCCGCGAGCCAGCAGCCCGTGGATCGCGTCTCCCCACAGCCCGCCCAAACCCGCCGCCAGCGGCCAGGCGGCCGGCTCGGGCGGCGAGGACAGGGCCCCGCCCAGGGCCAGCACCCCCACGGCGGCCACAAGGGCCTTGAGCGGAGAGGGCCTGAGCCGCCCGTCGATCGCCCCGCCCAGCGCCCGCGCCGCTCCGAAGGCCAGCCACAGCAGCACGGCGACCCAGGCCGCCAGGCCCAGGGATTGGCACAGCAGGTCGGCGATCACCGCACCGAAACCGCCCAGCCAGTTTCCGGCCTCGGCCCCTGAGGCGACGTTCCAGCTGGGGTCGGTGGGGCGCCACGACACCAGCGCCGCCAGGGCCAGGGTCGCGGCCGCTGCCTGCACGGCGCCGCGCGCCCGCACGGCCAGGGGCGCCGACCAGACGAAGCAAAACCCCGTCCAGGCGCGGGACGTCCAGGCGGTCGCGGCTGGGCTGACGGCGGTCATGAGGCGGGCGGACTCCACTCAGGCTTCTCCGCCCTTGTCCGCCATGAGGGTTAAGCGGCGTTTACCGTAGCGGCGCGCGCCGGCCGACGGTTGGCCGACGGCCCGACTCCCGCTAAGGAACGGAGCATGAACACTGTCGCCGTCGTCGCCCTGCTCCTCGCCGCCGCCGCCCTGGGCGGATTTGCCTGGGCCTTCCTGGGCTGGCAGCGCGCGCGGACCGAGTTGGCGTCCAGCACGCATAGGTTGATGCTGATGGAGGAAAGTCGGAACACGATGGGCGAGCTGGTTCGGGCGCAGGCGGGCGAGACCGCTCGGGCCGTGGCCGATCAGCTGGTCACCCGCGCCACCGAGACTTTCCAGGCCCAGGACCGCCTGTCCCGCGAGCGCATGGAGGCCCAGCTGAAGCCGGTGGCTGAGCAGCTGACGAAGTTTCACGAGCACGTCACCGCCCTGGAAAGGTCCAGGGCCGAGGACACGGGGGGGCTGAAGGAACAGCTGGCGCTGCTGATGTCGGCCTCCACCGCCACGCGCGACGAGGCACGACGGCTGACCGAGGCCCTGAAGGGTAACACAGGCCGGCGCGGTCGCTGGGGCGAACAGACCTGTCGAAACGTGCTGGAGGCCGCCGGCATGGCTGGGCGGTTCGACTTCATCGAGCAGTCTTCAGCCGACACCGACCAGGGCCGTCAGCGCCCCGACTTTTTGATCCGTCTGCCCGGCGGCGGCCTGTTCGTCATCGACGCCAAGGTCACCTTCGCGGTGGCCGACCCGGCCGACGGCGACGAGGAAGCCCAGGATCGCGCGGCCGCTCTGCGCATCGCCGCTAGCCTTAAGACACATGTTCGCCAGCTGGCCACCAAGGCCTATCAGGACCAGTTCAAGCCCAGCCCCGATTTCGTCGTCCTGTTCGTGCCAGGCGACTCCTTCCTGGCCACCGCGCTCGACCACGAGCCTGAGCTGCTGACCCACGCCATGAATTCGCGGGTGGTGATCGCCACGCCGAGCACTCTGTTCGCCCTGTGCAAGGCCGTGGCCTACGGCTGGCGCGCGGAGGAACAGGCCCGAAACGCCGAAGCCGTGGCCCGACTAGGAAAGGAGCTCTATAAGCGGCTGTCGGTTATGGGCGGCCATGTGGCTGGTCTCGGAAAGGCGCTGGACGCCGCGAACACTCGCTACAACGCCTTCGTCGGCTCGCTGGAGACTCAGGTCATGGTCCAGGCTCGCCGCTTCGAAGATCTGCAGGTCGATCACGAAGGCCGCGAAATCGGCGAGCTGCCGGCCGTCGAAAGCACGCCACGCACCCTCAGCCGCCCTGAACTGATCAGCGGAGACTGATCGCCCAAGCGCGGCTGTTCGCGCTTGCGAAATCGCCGCCTCCGGTCCACAGAACCGCTCAGGCGGTTAAGGGAATGCGGTCAGACACCGCGGCTGTGCCCGCAACTGTAGGCGGCGAGGCCGTCGTCCGATCCGGCGCGCATGCGCGTCGGGGCCACTGGATCCCCTCGGGGATCTGGGAAGGCCGGGACGGCGGGCTGACTCTCTGAGTCGGCCAAAGGCCCTGAGTTCAGGTCTCCGACCTGAACGGGGTTTGCCCTGTGACCCGCAAGCCAGGAGACCTGGCCGCCGACGTCGCTCGTCCGCTGTCCGGGACCAGACAGGGGCGCGGGGACTAATCCGTCGAAGCGACCCGATCTCGCGCCGCCTTTGGGAAACCTCCCGGGCGGATCGGTCGCTTGTCATCGTCCCCGCGCGCGCGGTCGCGGGGCTGAATGGAGACGGGACGCCCATGTCCGCTGCAATCCTCACCGTGCTGGCCCTGGCCGGCGCGCCCTTCGACGACGCCGCCCGGGACGACGGCGTCACCCCCCTGCCCGAGATTGTCGTCACCGCCACCCGGATCGAGGCCGAGACGGCCCTGACCCCCGGAGCACGGGTCGTCACCAGGGACACGATCGAACAGCGCGGCGCGGTCTTCGCCGCCGACATCCTGGCCGATGTCCCCGGCCTGTCTGTGGTGCGAACCGGCGCCTTCGGCGGAGTCGCCCAGGTCCGCATGCGCGGCGCCGGGGTCGGCAAGACCCTGGTGCTGATCGACGGCGTGCCGGTCAACGACCCCGCTGACATCTCCGGCGCCTACGACTTCGCCGGCCTGGACCTGTCGGGCGTGGAGCGGATCGAGGTGCTGTCCGGGCCGCAATCCTCCCTGTGGGGATCGGACGCCATCGGCGGCGTCATCGCCTTCACCACCCGCGAAACCGACGGCCTGGAGGCGCTGGCCGAGGCCGGCAGCTTCGACACCCTGCGCGGCCGTTTGGCCGTGGGCATGGCGGAACAGAGCCACGCCTTTTCGGCCTGGGTCTCGCGCTTCGACACGCGCGGCATCTCCGCCGCCGACGAGGCGGACGGCGCCACCGAGCGCGACAGCTTCGAGAACACCAGCATCGGGGCGCGCGGCCGGATCGAATTCAGCCCCGCCGCCGGCCTCGACGCCGGTATCCGCTGGAGCCGCGGCGACGCCGAGATCGACAGCTTCCCCGCCCCCGATTTCGCCCTCGCGGACACCGACGACAGCCAGCATTCCGAGCAATGGTCCGCCTACGGACGATTTCGCCTGAACGCGCTTGGCCTCGACCACCAGTTCAGCCTCTCGGCTTCCGACATCGAGCGCGAGACCCGCTCTGACTTCCCCAGCGTCTTCAACGCCGACCGCCAGGTGTGGCGCTGGCAGGCGGACGGCCAGGCCGGCGTCGCCGATTTCGCCTTCGGCGCCGAGCGCGAGGATACGTCGGGGTCGCTGTCCAGCGGCCTGTCCGAGGATCTGGGAACCACCTCGGTCTTCGCCCTGGCCAAGGGCAAGGTCACGCCCGGTCTGACCCTGTCGGGCGCCCTGCGCTGGGATGACACGGACGACTTCGGCTCGGAGACCACCGGCCGCGTCTCGGCCGCCTATGAACTGGGCTCCGGCCTGATCCTGTCGGGCGCCTATGGCACGGGCTTCAAGGCGCCCTCGATCAGCCAGGCGGTGTGCGACTTTTGCTTCTCGGCCGAGCCCTTCCCGGTGCTGCGTCCCGAGCGAGCCGAAGGCACCGAGGTCGCCATCGGCTGGCAGTCGCCGGATGGCCGTCTGTCGGGGCGCGCCACCCTCTATCGCCTCGAGGTCGAGGATCAGATCGACTACGTCAACGGCGTCTACGCCAACATCGACCAGACCCGCACCGACGGCATCGAGCTGGAGGGCCGCGCCGATCTCGGCTCGGGCTTCGCCCTGAGCGCCGCCTACGCCTGGACCGACGCGGTGGATGAGAGCGACGGCAGCCGCCTGCTGCGCGTGTCGGAGCATTCCGGCTCGGCCACCCTCGGCTGGTCGGACGCCCGGTTCTCGGCGGCCCTGACCGTCCGGGCGGAGGGCGACCAGGACGACGCCGGCGGCGTGCGAGACGGTTTCGTCACCGCCAATCTGAACGGCGCCTGGAGGCTGAACGAGAGCGTCGAACTGACGGCGCGGATCGAGAACCTGGCCGACAAACACTATCAGCAGGTGCTGGGCTACGGCAAACCGGGCCGTAGCGGCTATGTGGGGATCAGGCTGCGCTACTGATCCGGCGCGCGGGCGACGCCGCGTGCAGCGAAAAGGCGCCCCAGTCGATCTGGGGCGCCGGCTGGCCCGCCGCCGCCACGACCGCGCGCAGTTCGGCGGCCGAACGGACCCCCACCATCACCGCCGAGACGCTCTCAAGACTGAGCGCGTAGGACAGAGCCGCCTGCATGGGATCGAGCCGCGCCTCAGCCAGACGCAGCCGGGCGCGCGACACGGCGGCGCGTGTCTGGCTGTCGGGGGCCTCGAAACCCATGGCCTCGCGCGGACCGAACAGCAGGCCCTTGGCGAAAATCCCGGACACCCGGACCTCGCAGCCCAGGCCGGCCAGATCGGCCAGAACCCCGGCCTGTTCGGCACGCTGATCGAGCAGGCCGCAACCGATCTCGACCACGTCCGGGAGGAAGCGCCGCGCCATCAGGCCCGGCCCATCGTCCATGCCCAGAACCAGGCCGACGCGTTTGAACAGGCCGCGTGCCTTCAGCGCCTGGCAGCGGTCCCACAGGGCGCGGCCTTCCGACCCCGCCAGATCCTCGGCCGACTGGACCATCAGCACGTCGCCGCGCGGCAGGCCCATGCGTTCCAGCGAGCGGCGAACACGGGCCTCGACCCGGTCCACGCCTTCTGCGATCGGCACGGTGCGGACGGAAACGGAAAAAGGGCTGGGGAAGGGCCAGGCCTGGCCCAACTGGCGCTCGGCCTCCCCCGTGGGGCGCACGGCCACCCGATTTATCCCCATGTCGGAGCCGGTCTGAAGCAGGGCGCGGACCTGATCCTCGGCCGCTTGAGGCTGGCCGCCGAGCACAGGGCGCGCCTCCGCCGTCGCGATACTGATCGCGAGTTTGGCGCACGGGTGGAAATTGGAGGGCCGGATCACGCCCCGATCCTGACGGCCAAAGCTTAAAGAGCGCTGATCGAGACCCTTACAGACCCTTACCGCGAGAGCGCTGGTTCGCCAGCGGCGCGGCTTGCCGATCCCGCCCCGAAACGCCCGACGAGAGCCAAGTCTCTGGCCTCCCCGCGACTCGGCTTTTGTGGCGCGTTCCTCACCTCGGTTGCATCGCCCGAACTCCGGAGCGCTTCGGGCTGCGCAGGAGGCGTTGATCGACCCAGCCGGCGTCTGCCCGGCTGCTCACAATCCGGATGCCTGCCCCAATTAACGCAGATTCAGAGTCACGGCCTTGGTGTCGAGATATTCGTCGATGCCGATGGTTGATCCCTCTCGGCCGTAACCGGATTGCTTAACCCCGCCGAAAGGTGCGACGGCGGTCGAGACCATTCCGGCGTTCACGCCGACGATGCCATTCTCAAGCCCCCTCGCCACGCGCATGGCGCGGTCCAGGTCGCGAGTGAAGACGAAGGAGGCCAAACCGAATTCAGAATCATTGGCTTTGAACAGCACCTCCGCCTCGGTCTCGAAAGCGAAGATCGGGATCAGCGGGCCGAACGTTTCCTCTCTTCGGAACAGTCCGTCGTCGCCCCCAAGGGTCACGGTGGGCTGAAAGAAGCGGCCGCCGAGCTCATGCGGCTTCCCGCCGGTCAGGATACGCCCGCCGGCCGTCTTGGTCAGGGCCAGGTGATCCTGGACCTTCCGGATGGCCTTTTCCTCGATCAGCGGCCCCACGCGCACGCCGTCCTCGAAGGCTGAACCGACCTTGAGCTTGGCCACCTCGGCGGCGACCCGCTCGGCGAAGGTGTCCACCAGCCCGGCTTGGACATAGACCCTGTTGGGGCAGACGCAGGTCTGGCCCGAATTCCTGAACTTCCCCTTGATCGTCTCTGTGACGGCGAGGTCCAGATCGGCGTCGTCGAACACGACCAGGGGCGCGGCGCCGCCCAGCTCCATCGAAAGTCGCTTGAGCGTGGCTGCGCTCTGCCCGGCCAATTTTCGGCCCACGGGGGTCGAACCGGTGAAGCTGAGTTTCTTGATCAGGGGTGATGAGGTCAGGACCCCGCCAATGGTGGCGGCGTCGCCGGTCACCACGCTGAGCGCCCCCGGCGGCACGCCGGCCTCATAGGCCAGTTCGACTAGGGCGATAGCCGTAAAGGGCGTCTGGCTGGCAGGCTTGACCACGGCGGTGCAGCCGGCAGCGAAGGCGGGGCCGAGCTTGCGCGTCAGCATGGCCGCCGGGAAGTTCCAGGGCGTGATCAGGGCGGCCGGTCCGACTGCTTGCCGGAAACTCACGATCAGGTGGCCCAGGGGGGTGTCCTGGGTCTGGCCGATCAGGCGCTCGGCCTCGCCGGCGAACCACTTGAGGAAGCTGTTGGCGTAGGCGATCTCGCCCTTTCCTTCCTCAAACGGCTTGCCGTTCTCAACAGAGATGAGCGCGCCCAGGGCCTCGGCTCTGTCGTCGATCAGACGCGCCCATTCGCGCAGGACCCTGGCTCGCCCGTGCGGGTCCGAGGTCGACCAGTCGTCAAACGCGTCGTGCGCGGCCTGCACCGCGCGCTCGGTCTCGGCCTGCCCAAGGTCTGGGGCGTGGCCGATGATCTCGTCGTTCGAGGGATCGTCGACTGCGATGGTCTTCGAACCCGTGGTCTTGTCACCCGCGATGAGGGCGTGTTCGCGGATGAGATCGAGGCCGGCGTCGCGAGGAGAGGTCATCGAAGCATCCTTGAGGTCTGGGCGCGCGGTTGTCCAACGCTTGGCCGGGCGGCTCGTTCAGGCGCGGGCGGTGGTCAGGCACGGTTGTGGCCGGGGCCGGCGCGCCCTATCCCCCGGGGGCACACGGAGCGACCCATACATGCTGATCCCTTTTTCCACCTGGCCAGAGATCGAAGAGCGGATCGCGCGCGGTGATGAGCTGGCGCGCACGGTGGTGGTGCCGATCGGGTCAAACGAACAGCATGGGCCGACCGGGCTTCTTGGCACCGACTGGATGTGCCCCCAGATCATCGCCGAGGCGGCGGAAGCCGCCGAGCCCGACCTGATCGTGGCCCCCACCTTCAACATCGGCATGGCCCAGCATCATCTGGCCTTCGGCGGGACCATCACCCTGCGCCCCTCCACCTTCATGGCGGCGATCCAGGACTGGGTCTCGAGCTTGGCTCGCCACGGCTTCGAGCGAATCTATTTCCTGAACGGCCACGGCGGCAACATCGCCTCGATCGAGGCCGCCTTCGCCGAGATCAACGCCGACTGGTCGCTGGCTGAGGAACGGCCGGACTTCATGCTTTCCTTGCGCAACTGGTGGGAGCTGCCGGGGGTGATGGCCCTTTGCACTCGGCTGTTTCCGGCCGGCCACGGCATGCACGCCACGCCGTCCGAGATCGCCGTGACCCAGGCGCGCTGGCCTCAGAGCGCGCGGAGCGGCGATTGTGTGCCGCGCATCGCCCCGGTGGGGCCGGTGCACGACGCGCTGGACTATCGCGCCCGCTTTCCCGACGGCCGCATCGGGTCGGACCCCAGTCAAGCCAGTCCGGAGCTGGGCAAACAGATTATCGACACGGCGTGGCCCGCCCTCGTCCGCGAGGTTCGCGCCTTCGGCGCTGAGACGGCCCCGGGGTTCGAGCGCTCTCCGATCGCGGGCCCGCTGCACGGCCACGGTTGATCTCCACTATCGTTGAAACGAGCGGGATCGAGCACAGGTTCAGCCGCGAGCCATGGCCCGACGGATCACGTCGGCCGAACGGGCCGGCCCCAGTTCGGCGTTGACGGTCGAGCGGAAGCGGCCGTCCGGCCCCATCAGAAATACGGCCAGGGAGTGGTTCATCGTATAGGTTTCGCCCTCGCCGACCTTCTCATAGAAGACGCGATAGGCGCGAGCGGCCTCGGCAACCTGGGCCTCGGTTCCGGTCAGGCCGATCACACCCTGCGGGAAGCTGGAGGTCAGCAGGTAGTCGCCCAAGGCCTCGGGCGTGTCGCGGGCGGGGTCGATGGTGACGAAGACGATCTGAATGTCCTCGCCCTCAGGCCCCAGTTCGCGTTGGGCGGCGTCCAGCACCTGGAGCGTCGAAGGACAGTAGTCCGGGCAGTGGGTGAAGCCGAAGAAGATCAGGCTCCAGCGGCCTTGCAGGATCGTCTCGTCCACCGAGCGTCCGGTCTGGTCGATCAGCGTAAAGGGCCCGCCGACCTGAGCCTCGCCGGTGGTGATCACCTGGGGACCGCGCCCGATGCCCGACCGCTGGGACTGAGCGTAGATGGCCACGCCCGCCAAGACGACGGCCAGGGCCACGCAGGCCAGGGCGAAGATGAGAATGCGGCGGCTGGGCATGGGGCGATCTCACGAAAGGTGCGCGCGGGTCTTTGGCGTTGGGCCAGGCGGGTCGGCCCGGCTATAGGGGCCGGGTGATCGCCTCGCCAGACCCTTCATCGACGCATGCCGCCGGCGCCGAGCGAGGCCTGTCGCTGCGCACCCTGGTGATCATTCGTTGGCTGGCCCTGTCCGGCCAGCTGGCGACGGTTTTGTTCGCCCATGGAATCCTGGGCTTTGACATGCCGCTGGAGGCCTGTCTGGCGGTGATTCTGGCCGGGGTCTTGTTCAATATGGCCGCCATGGCGCGGCTCGGCGAGACCGGGTCGCGACGGCCCGACGGCGTCACCACCGCCGTACAGCTTGGCTTCGACATCCTGCAGCTGAGCGCCATGTTGGCTCTGACCGGGGGCTTGGAAAATCCGTTCAGTCTGCTCCTGGTGGCGCCCGTGACCGTGGCGGCCGCAGCCCTACCAGCCCGGCCGGCCCTGCTGCTGGCCGGTATGGCTCTGGCGTGCATCGTGGCCATGTTCTTTTGGTCGATGCCGATCCCGTGGCGGCTGGGTGTCGATCTGCGTATTCCGGCGCTCTATCGCTTCGGCATGGGGCTGGCCCTGGTGACAGGGGTGGTGTTCACGGCCGGCTACGCGTGGCGAGTGGCTCAGGACGCCGAGCGTCTGAGGCTGGCTCTCGCGGCCACATCCGAGGTGCTGGAGCGCGAGCAGCGGCTGGCGGCGCTGGGCGGACTGGCGGCGGCGGCGGCGCATGAGCTGGGCACGCCGCTGGCCACCATCCAGGTGGCCGCCCGCGAGATGGTTCGGGCCGCCGAGGCCGGCACCCCCCTGGCCGACGACGCCCAGCTGATCGTCGACCAGGCCGCGCGCTGCCGGGAGATCCTGAAGCGTCTGTCGCAACGCCCGGAGGACGGCGATGCGCTATATCGCGCGGTAAGCCTGCGCGCCCTGCTGGAGGAGGTTGTGGACCCGCACCGGGGCCCAGACCTAACGCTTCGCACGGTCGTGGAGTGCGAGGCGGCCGACCTGGTCGTTCGGCGTCTGCCCGAAATGGTGCATGCCCTGTCGGCCTTCGTCGAGAACGCAGCCGATTTCGCCCGTGCCGAGGTGGAGGTTGCGGCCCGGCTGATCGAGGATCATCTCGTTATCGAGATCGCCGACGACGGGCCGGGATTCGCGCCCGAGGTCTTGGCGCGGCTGGGCGATCCCTATCTCAGTCGCCGCACCAGGGGGCGGGGCCCGCGCGCTCGGACGGCGCGCCCCGCAGACGCCGGAGAGGGCCTGTCCGAGGGATTGGGGCTGGGGTTTTTCATCGCCCGCACCCTGATTGAGCGCACCGGCGGACGAGTGGGCGTGATTGGCGCACGTTCGCCCCTGGCGGGCGCGCGGCTGCCGGGCGCGCTGGAGGCCCTGTCGCGGTCAAGCCTGAAGGGCGCGCGCGTGGTGGTCGATTGGCCGCGGGCGGCCGCGGCGTTGCAGCCTTGACCTTTCGCTCCGGCATCACGATTTCTGACCCATGACCGACGTTCTTCCTTCCCTGGAGGATCGCCTCCAGGCTCTCCCAGACAAGAGCCTGTTGCTGCTCGACGACGATGTGGCCTTGCGCACCCGCCTCGGCCGGGCGTTGGAAACGCGCGGCTTTCAGGTGACCCAGGCAGAATCCGTGGCCGAGGCGGAGGCGGCGATCCGCGAGGCCGCCCCGGCCTTCGGCGTCTTCGACATGCGGCTGGAGGACGGCAACGGACTGCGCATTGTCGAACTGATGCGCGAGGCGCGACCCGAGGCGCGGGTGGTGATGCTGACCGGCTACGGCGCCTTCGCCACGGCGGTGGCGGAGGTCAAGGCCGGAGCTGTGGTTTTTCTGTCC
>CAZITK010000042.1:0-10981 GCA_964542145.1 uncultured Brevundimonas sp. | reverse complement strand
AGGTGGTGCAGACGCGGCCGCACATCCGCGACACCTTCACCGTCATCACCTTCTCTCCCTTCCTGCCGAGCGGTCAGGGCTGAGGATCGGAGGCGCGCCCTACTTTGGATCGCGGTCGCCGCGGCCGTCGTAGAAGATGTGGGCGCCGACCCGGGCGACCTGCTGGAAGGCCCGGGCCCAGCGGGGCGCGACGTAGTCCGCGTGATAGTGTGTCGCCACCGTGTCGGCGCGGACTGCGCCCGACAAGGCCTCTGAGGCGTAGCGTTCGGCCCGGCTCCAGGCGTCCGGGTTACGCACACCCCGGTTCATCGAGCCATCGCAGGTGAAGCTGAACTGACAGGTCCGGGCGCCCGGCTTGTGCTCATAGATCACGCCACAGACACTCTGCGGATAGCGGGGATCGGCCATCCGGTTCAACACCACCTGGGCCACCGCGCGCTGACCGCTCTCGGGCTCTGAGCGGGCCTCGTAATAGATGGCCTCGGTCAGGCAACGCAGATCGTCGGCGGTGGCCTGGCCCGCCCCGGCGGCGGAGACGGTCCTCATCACGGCATCGGTCCGCTTGGGTGGCGTTCGGGCCAGGACGCGCGGGGCGGGGGCCTCGGCAGACGCGAAACGCTCGACCAGCCCCGCGTTGACGCGTCGATCGCGCTCGGTTCCCAGCGCTTGCAGGCGAGAGGCGAGGCGCTCGGAGCGCGACTGATCGACCTTGTCCACCGGCTCGACCGACGCCGCTGGAGGGGCAAGCTCGGCCAGGGGCGCCTGTGCGGGCGCGGCGAGCGCCTCGCTGGGCCCCAACACGCCGGAGGCAGCCAGGGCCGCGCCCGTCAAACCGGCCGCGGCGAGCGTGATTCCGACCATGATGACGTGAGCTTTCACGCTTTTTCCCCGATCGCTCGCGCGCTTTCGCGGACGTCGAATTAAGCCCGATAACCGAAGGCGGCAAGCTGAGCCGTCATATGGCGGTTCACCAGTTCAACCGTCCCCACATCCAGACTGTCATGCCAGCGCCCTACGGTCTGGGGGATTGAGGCGGCCGTGAGGTGTCGCCCGGGCTTCTTGGCCAGAGCTTGCCGCACCGCCGCAGCGACCCGAGCATCGCTGCTGTCGACACCCAGCCAGCCGAAGACACGGTGCGCTTCGCGGCCCGGATCGGCCACCATATCTTCGTAGCGCACCAGCAAGACGTCTTGGGCCGTGGCGATCTGCACCAGTCGTTCGTACTGAGCCGCGTAGCGGAGAACCAGGTCTTCTTCTGTATCGCCCGGCTGCTCGAGGAAGCCGCTATAGCCGCGCTTTTGGTCGAAGGCGCGGGCGGACACGATCACGTCGCGAGGGTCGCGAACCAGCACCATGACCCTGAGGTTGGGCTCGTCGGCCAAGGCCCGCGACAGATCCAGACGCGGGGGAAACTTTTCGGTGGCGAAGCGGGGAAGACCTTTTCCCTGTTGCTCGGCGATGCGCTGGTAAAGGCGGCGCACGGCGTCGCGGTCGGGCGCCCGGCCAAGATCGATCATCGCGCGGTCGGCATCGGCAAAGGGGGCAAGATCACGATAATGCTGCAACCCCGCGACCAGCCGCGGATCATCGGCGTTCCAGACTGTCGCGAACGCCCGCAGCTCCAGCGGATAGGCCGAATGAGCCACCACGTCCGGATGACTGGAAAACAGGCGCATCGCCATCGTCGTTCCAGAGCGGCCGAGGGCCGCCTGGAAGAAGGGGGTCGGAGCGTCGTCCATGCCGTCGGCTAGACCATTTGCTGACAGAAAGCCAAGGCATTAGAACGGATCAATCCGATCCGGGGTGATCCGTGACTTCCTGCTGTTATGATCGCCGGCGACGACGTCGGGGATTCTCGCTCATCGAGGCCTTGGTGGTGCTCGCCGTCGGCGGCATGGCCATGATGCTGGTGTTCGGCATCGGCGCCCGAGCAACCGAAACCGGGTTTCGCCTGGGCCGGACCGCGCTGGGAGAGGCCGATGGCGCGGTCGCGATCGAAACCTACCGCACCGTGATCGAGGGCCTGGCCATCTCTCCCGCCGACATTCCGCCGGCCGCCTATGGCATGGAGCCGGTGGAGGTCAGCCCCACGACGGTCCGGGGCGATGTCGTGCTGGTGCGCGACACGATCTGCGGCGAGGCTGGACCGCTGAGGGCCTTGCGCATGGAGATCCGCGAGGTTGGGGCGGGGGCTGAGGTCCTCTGTAGTTCGTCAGGCCGCGAGCCGGCCGTACTGCTTCGCGCAGAAACCCCCTTGTCGTTCTCGGCGTCGGAGGACGGCGTGGAATGGACGTCGGACTGGACCAGCCACCTCGACGCCCCGATCTTCGATGAGGAAAGCATGGTCATGGGCCGCGAACGGCGTCTGTTCGTTCGCCTGTCCGATGAGCGGGGCGGGATGGAGATCGTGGCCGCCACCCGTTCGGGCAGACCGAACCTGTATTTTCTCAGACAGGGCGAGATATTCTGATGTCGCGCCGTCGTCAGGCAAACGCCGGCTTCGTCATGCCGGCGATTCTGGTGGTCATCGCCGTGGTCACTCTGGTGTTCCTGACCGTCATCCTCGCCCTCGACAGTCTGAGCGCGGAGGCGCGCTCCGCTCGCGAAGACATCCGCTTCCGTCAGACCGCCCTGACCGCCGAAGCGGAACTGGCCTGGCTGATGACGACCGAACCCTTCACGGCGCGCTCGCTCGCTATCGGTCAGAGCCGCGCCCAGTTGGGAGAAATGTTCGGCGAGCCGCCGGCGGACGATTTTCGGCCGGCGAATCTGGAGCTCTTCCTCGACGGTCGGAGCTACACGCCCGCGATCCCGGCGACCGGCGGCCGAATATACATCACGCTTCAGGACCAGGGGGGGCTGGTTAATCTGAACAACCTGACCCCCCTTCAGAGCCAGCGCCTCTTCGAGCGAATGGGCGCCAGCCAGAACCAGGCCGGCACCCTGGCCGCGCGTCTCATCGATTACATCGACGCGGACGACTTCCGCCAGCCGGACGGCGCCGAAATCGGGGATTATGAGCGCGAGGGCGCCGGCCGACCACAAAACGGCGTGTTGGTTCGCGTCGATGAACTGATGGGGGTGCTGGGATTTCGCGAGATGACCGATCGGCCTCGCGTAAGGGCCTTGCGCGACACCCTGTCGGCGGACCCCACGACCGGCGCCTTGAACGTGAACACCATGACGCCAGAGGCGATGGCCATCCTGTTCGGCGTCGCGCCCGACCGTGTCAGCGTGGTGACGGCCAGCCGCGAATCCGCGCCCTTCGTGACCTTCGAGGAGTTCGCCGCCGCCGCAGGCGTCGCGGAACTGCCCAGTGGCGATTTCCTGACGGTCTTTCCGTCCGGGCGGGTCGCCTTCAAGGCGCTGGACGCTCGGCGCGGGATCGCCTACCGGTCGCGGATCACAGTGACGCCCAGCGACAACGAGCGGCCCCTGTGGGTCGATGACCGCAGCTTCTCACCCATGACCGCCGAAGAAGGGCGCGCCGACCACTCCGATGCTCAACCGCTTCCTGTCGCCGCGCCTTGAGCGCCTCAGCGCCGAAGGCGACCTGACCAGCATCTCTGCGGGCGAAGCGGTGTTCCTTCCGCCCATTGTGCTGATTGATCGCGACCTGTGCGTTTACGAGCGGTTCGCGTCGCCCGCCACCGGCCGGGCCGCACGGGCGGCGGCGCGGCTTTATGGTCGTACCGCAGCGCCTTTCGACCGGGCCGGCTTCATCATGACTCCCTGTCCCGGCGGTTATGGCCTGTGGTGGTGGGACGCAGATCAGATCGACGGCCTGCTGGCTGCAAGAAGCTCGCGGGGGCTCCCCGCCGCGGTCCCCGAGACGCTGGCGCAGCCTCCGGGCCGCGACTGGCGGCAGGTCCGGCTCGCCAAGGGCTATGAGGCTCAGAGATGGGCCGAGGGTCGCCTGGTGGCGTCCGCCTGGAGACCGAGCGCTTTCGACGACGCCAGCTGGGTCAATTTCACGCGAACCGCCGTCGAGCCGGGCGAGGACGCCCCCCTGTCGCCTCCATCCCCGCAATCCCTGCCCGCGGTCGCGTCGCTGACGCTCTTGTCGCTGGGGGCGAGGCGCGGGGGAATCGAAAGCTACCGACAGGTCGCCGTGGTGTTCGCCGTTACTCTCGCGCTGGGCCTGTCGAGTTTCTTCGCCGGCCAGGCCTGGCGTCTGAGTGAGATGACCGATCGGACCGAGGCGGAGGCCGCCACCCTGATCAGTCAGCAATCGCAAGGCGAGGTGCAGCGGCTCCGCGCCAATCTGGCGCGGGTGGACGGCTTTACCCGCCTGCTGGACCGACCCGACCCCAGCGCCAGCCTGGCGGTGGCGATTGGTGTTTTGCAGCTGTACGGCGTGCCGCCCACCAGCTTCCGGTCGGATGCTCAAGGCGTGCGTCTGGAACTGCCCTACGCCGCTCTGGAGATCGCACCCGAGATCGCCGGCCAGTTGGCGTCCACCGGCGGGTTCACGAACGTCAATGTGACCACCGGCTCGGGACGCTCGTCCGTGATTTTCGAGATGGGGCATCCAGTCCTGGATGGCGAGCTCAGCCTGCCGGCGGGCCAACAGGGCTCGTTTTTCGATGACCCAGCAGACGGACAACCGGCGCAGCCCGGCCGACTGCAGGCGCCGGATCAGCCGGCCTCGTCTCCTGATGGACAGTCGGTTCGTGAACGTTTCGAGGCCCGGCGGGCTGCGCGTGGGAACGCCGGATCGCTCTCCACCCCGGGATAGGCCTTCCTGATCCGCCCACGCCTCGGGGCGTTCAGGATATCCGTTCGAAGGTGCAGGCGTCGTCCGCGGCGACCAGGTGCATGACGCGATCGGTTCCGCGCATGATTTGAACTTCGGTCGGCGCGCAGACCCCTGCCGCGGAAATGATCTGAGGTTGGCTGAACACGGCGACGAAGCCCTCTTTCAGGTCCAGTGGCTGGCGGACTGGGTCGCTGGGAGCCGAACTTGGAACAGGCGCAATCGCAACCTGTCCGTCCGGCGCCGGCGAGACGACCAGCATGGCCTGTTCTCGCCGGTAGGCGTCGCGGCGGAAGTCAAACATCTGACGCTGAAAGTCGAAGAACACCGCATGCAGGGTGATCCGGTCGAGCATCACGCTGCCTCGGGGCGCCACAATGGCGGCGCTCAGCCCGATGATGGCGAGGACGACCAGCATCTCCATCAAGCTGAACCCGCCCCGCCGCGGATGATGCATGCCGAAGTGCATCAGCATTCAAGCCCTCAGCCGGCGCCACCGCCGGGAAGCTGTCCGGCGTCCGGCGCCGCAGATCCGGACGGATAGACGTCGGCGGCGAGGCCCGTGCCGCCCGGCTGTCCGTCGGCGCCCAGGCTGAAGACGATGGGAGACCCTTCCGGCGATGACGGCGCGGTATAGCCGTAGGGGCGATTCCACGGGTCGTTCGGCAGCGCGCCTTCCAGATAGGGGCCATACCACCCCGTCACGCCGCCTTCGTTGCGCACCAGCAACGCCAGCCCCTCCTCCTGGGTCGGCAGGCGGCCTATATCCAGGCGCATCGTATTCAGGGCGCTGACCAGGGCGCGTGACTGAACCTCCGCGGTGGTCACTTTCGAACGATCCAACTGAGCGAAGAGTCTCGGCCCGACCAAGGCGGCGATCAGGGCGATGATCGAGATGACGATCAGAATTTCCAGCAGACTATAGCCGGGGCGACGGGAAGACCTTTGACGCTGGCCAGCTCTGACCGGCCGGTGGCGCAAACGGAACAGACGCAACGATGAACTCCCTGAAAGGCCCCCCGACCCTGGACGGCAGGGTGTCTCCCCCACGTCACAGATGCTATACACCCTGGTCGGGCAGGGGTCCACGGGCCTGAAATTCGACACCTTTTGATTGCGTTTGCGAGCGGCGTTGGCCAGAGCCGTCGCCCTTTTTTGGCACGCCTCGGGGGAGGGTTTGATTGATCACGTTTGGACGCTCGCTGACCCTTCGGGTTTCGGCCTGGGAAGGGGCGTTGCGGTCGCGCTTCGCTCGCCTCACCCAGAGAGAGCGCTTTCTCGTGCTGACGTTGGCTGCCATCGCCTTGGCGGCCTTGGTCTGGCTGCCGTTCAGCCAGGCCGCTGAGCAGCGGCACCGGCTGGTGATCGCCGAGGCTGCTCTTGACGAAGCCCAGGCGGGCGCGCGCCGTCTCACGGCGCTGAGCCGGGCCGAGACCCGATCAACGGGCCTAGAGGACCTGCACGCAATTTCCCTGCAGGCGGACTCGGTTTCCATCGCGCGCATTCTCATCGAGCAGCGACTGACGGCCCTCGCCGTCGCTGCGGATGTCGAAATCACCAGCGTGACCGTCGGCGCGGAAGCCGAAGACGGCGCCACACCCCTGTTGAAGGCGGAGTTCGTCGCCCCCTACGTGGCCGAGTCCTTCTGGCGCATGATGGAGCGGCTTTCGGCCAGCGAGGAAGCCATCTTCATCGACACCATCGACATCAGCGCCAATGCCAACGCATCGATGGGGCTGGCGCTCCCGGGCAGGGCGCGCCCCACGGGACAGGCGCGGGTTGTCCTCCTCGTCCCTGTCGTGCTGGGAGCGCTCGAGCCGGGGGCCGAGGCATGATCCGGTGGGGCGTCGCCTTGGCGGTTATCGCCGTCATTCTGGGTTTCGGGCTGGGTGCGCTGGCGCCCGGCGCCCCCGATGATACGGTGGTGGCCGCCTCGGGCGGCGGCGTTGCACGCGGGTCATCGTCTTCTCCGTTGGCACGGCCCAATGAAGTGCTCGCCATCGCGGCCCAGTTCATTCTCGCCAGCTTCACGCCACCCGCGCCGCCGCCGCCGCCGCCGCCACCTCCGCCCCCGCCGCCGCCTCCACCCCCGCCGCCACCGGATGTGGCGGTTGTGTTTCGCGAGCAGGTCCGGGGTGTGGTGCTCAGACCCGACGACGGCGCTTATGAGATCGTGCTTGCGTCGGGGCGACTTTCGCCTGGCGATATGTTCCAGGGGTGGCGATTGACACGCGCCTCGCCTTCGGAAGCCGTCCTTGAACGCGGCGCCGAAGTGCGCCGCATCGCCTTTTTCTCTCCGGCCGTTGGTTGAGGAGCCGCCCAACGATGATGACCCGTTCCGTCGTCCGCATGACCTTGCGCACACTGCTGCTATCGGCGGCTTGCCTGTCTGCGGCGTGCGCGAGTTATCCCACTCTGCAAGCAACCGTCTCGGGGCCCTCGCGTGAGCAGCTGGACGACCAGGATCGGATCGAGCCCATTCCGGAAGGATCGACCAACCGCCTGTCCGATCGCATCAACGTGCCCGGCGCCGCCGCCGAGCCCAGGCGTCCCGAGATTGACGAAGGGCAGATTGCGGAATTGGTCGGGCAGGGATCGGTGAACGCCACCCTGCCGCCCCAGACGATCCCTCAACTGATAAACACGGCCCTGGGCGACATTCTCGGCGTCCCCTTCTCGCTGGGTCCGGGAGTCGCCGAGCGAAACCAGATTCTGGCCGTGCGCGGCGCGCCGCAGATGGAGCGCGCCGCCTTTTTCAGACTGGTGCAGACGGCGTTGCGCGACCAGGGCGTACGACTCCATTTCGAGGGCGGCTCGGTGCAGGCGCGCGACGATTTCGCGGGGTCGGGCAGCGCGGCCGCGGTCATACGCGGGAGGGACACCACGCCGTCAGCGGCCCGGACCGTCATCCAGTTCTTCGAGGTGCAGACCATCGAGGTGAACGCGCTCGAGGCCTTGGTTCAGGGTTTGCTCCCAAACAACGGCGTCAGCATGACCTCGGATGTCCGAGCCAACGCGGTGATCTTGAGAGGGGGCGCTCGCGAGGTCGCCCAGACGGCCAGCATTCTCCGCGAGCTCGATCAGCCGCGCTTTGCTGGGCGCCAGGTGTTGCGCGTCCAGCCAGTCTATTTTTCAGCGGACGGTCTGAGGACAGCGCTTCAGGAGGTCCTGTCGGCGGAAGGCTATCAGGTTTCCATTACGTCGGCTGCGCCCCGGTCCATTGTGCTCTTGGCCTTGGGCGAGGCCAACCAGCTGCTGGTGTTTACCTCCGAGCCGGCCTTGCTTGAACGGGTCAGCTTCTGGATCGACGAACTGGATCAACCCGCACGCTTTGGCGCCGCGGTGACCACCTTCGTCTACCAGGTCCAGAATACCGACGCCCAGAGTATCGGAGCGCTGGCCTCGGGCCAGGCGACCTCCGCGGCCCAACCGCGCCCTCCGGTCGGTGTGCCCGGCGCGCCGCCTTCCGGCGTGGCCCAGGCGAATTCCGTGGACGGCAGCGGACAGGCGTCCTTCGCTGGCCGTCAGGGAGGCGGCTTGCGGGGTGGCGGCGGCGCTTCGCCGTTCCTGGGCGGACAGCTGCTGATCGACCCCGTCGGCAACCGCATTCTGTTCACGGGGACAGCCAACGATTACGCGCAACTGCGCACCTTGCTGACCACACTCGACGTGCCGGCCAAGCAGGTTCTGATCGAGGTCACCGTGGCCGAGGTGGTGCTGAACGACACCACCCGCGCCGGCCTGAACTGGTTCTTCACCGAATCCATGACCGACGGTGTCCTGAGCGGCGGCACGGGGGGACTGAGCCCGGGGCTGGAGTTGGGGGGCACGGGGCTCAACCTGGATTTTGTCGGGCCGGACCTGCGGGCCGCCTTCAACGCCTTTGCGTCCAACAACAAGGTCAGCATCCTGTCGACGCCGCGGCTGGTGGCGCGCAGCGGCGGGACGGGCCGGATCCAGGTCGGCAACGACGTGCCGATCATCACCTCCCAGCGCGCCGCCAATAGCCAGAGCGACGGCGACACCGACATTCTTCAGACCGTCCAGTATCGCCAGACCGGCGTGATCCTGGAGATCGAGCCGGTGGTCTATGGCGACAATCGCATCGACCTGGTGATCAGCCAGGAGGTGTCCACCGTCGCCGACGGGAGTGGCGGCTCCGCCATCGCCAGCCCGATCATCGGCAACCGCAGCGTCAGCACCCAGCTGTCGCTGACCGAGGGATCGACCGGCGTGATCGGCGGGTTGATCGACAACGCCTATTCCAAGGGCAACAGCGGCATCCCGTTCCTGAAGGACCTGCCCCTGGCGGGCAGCCTGTTCCGGACAGACACCATCAGCGGCGACCGGACCGAGCTGGTGATCCTGGTGACGCCCTTCATCATCCGCAATGCGTCGGACATGGAGCTGTTCGCCGCCCAGTACTCGGCGGACATGAACCGCGCCTTCCGGGTCGGACGGGGCTGGTCCTACACCCTCACGCCTTTCCCGGGCGGCAGCGGCGTGGGGTTGGATCTGCCCGCGCCCGGCCGACCGACCCAGAGGCCCGTGGATCTCGCCGAGGCGCCTATAGACTAGCGTCGAACGCGTAGCTGCGCCGCCAGCCCAGACGACGGAAGCTCAGGGCGCCCAGCTCGCGGCCGCCCTGGGTCTGGATGGCCACGTCGACGTCGAAGAGCGCCACGTCGAAGGCCCCGTCTCCGGCCGGAAACCCGGCGTTGCGTCGCGGCTCGGTGACAGCGATCGAGGTCCAGCTGACGATCTGTCCCGAACTGAGGCTTCGTTCGCCAAAGGGCTCTTCCATCGGATTGACGTCGCGCACCAGCTCCAGGGCGTTGAGCTGGATCGCGGCGCTGTCCAGGGTGCGCTGCAGGCGCATCTGGCCCAGGGTCATCTGGGCCTGAAGCTCGAAGATGGCGGTGAAGGCCAGGGCCGCGATGGCGAGGGCCACGAGCGCCTCGATCAGGCTGAAGCCCCCCCGGCGCGTCGCCCGCCGCCGCATCACAGCACCTGGTCGTAGACGCTGGACAGGGCCAGGACCAGCGACAGGGCGACGACCCCCACGATCACCGAGATCAGCCCGATGGCGATCGGCTCCATCAGGGAGGTGAACCGCTTGATCTGGTCGCGCAGCCGCGCGTCATAGCTGTCGGCCAGGAACCCGAACATCCGCGCCAGAGCGCCGGTGCGCGCGCCGGTGCGCACCAGACTGATGTCCATGGGCGTCAGCGCGGTGTGCTGGGCCAGGGAGGCGTCGATGGCCACCCCGGCGCGCAGGTCGGTCTCGAGCGAGGCGAGGGACCGGCGAAAAGCCCCCGCCGGCGCCGCCTCGCGCGCCAGGGTCGCGGCCTGCAGCAGGGGCACGCCATTGCCCAGGGCGAACGCGGTCAGCCGCGCCCAGGCCGTCACCTCGCGCGCCTTCAGCACCCCGCCCAGCACCGGCGTGGCGTGGGCGACGCCATAGGCCCGCGTCCGGGCGGCGGGATTGGAGGCGATCACCAGACCGAGCGCGACCAGAAGGCCCATGCCGATGAACACAACAACCAGGTTCTCGCTCGCCGCCGTGCCGACCGACAGGACGATCCGCGACATGGCCGGCATGCCCGAGCGGTCTTCGCCGATCATGGTGGCGAAGCGCGGCACCACCTGGGTGAAGATGAACAGCACCGCCAGCACCCCGGCGCCCAGCAGGAAGGCCGGATAGGTCAGGGCGTTGACGAAATCGCGCCTCAGCTGCTCCTCATAGGCCATCTGGTCGGCGGCGTCCTTGAGCACCTCGGCGATCCGCCCGGCCGCCTCGCCGATGCCGATCATGGAATAGAGGTAGAAGGGAAAGCCGGGCGCGTGCTCGGCCATCGCCTTGCCCAGCGGATCGCCCTGGCGCAGGGCGGCGACCACGGCGCGGAACTGTTCGCGTCCCGTCTCGGCGGCGATGCCGGCGGCCACCGTCTCCAGCGCCTCCAGCAGGCCGACCCCGGCCTCCAGCATCAGGGCCAGCTGGCGGATGACCAGCACCCGCTCGGCCGGTTTCAGTTTCCGCTTGGACAGCGAGACGTGCTTGATCTCCACCTCGGCCAGTTTCAGGACCGTCAGCCCCTCGGCCTGGAGCCGGCGGAAGGCGGCCTTCTCGTCGGGGGCGGAGACGACGGCCCTGGCGCGCGCGCCGTCGCGGCCGATGGCCTCATAGGAAAAGGTCTTGGCCTCGACGCTCACGCCGCGACCTCG
>CAZITK010000041.1:0-11043 GCA_964542145.1 uncultured Brevundimonas sp. | reverse complement strand
ACTACACCCTGGCCCGGTTTGAGAAGGAACTGACCGGTCCGGCCCGCCGACGCCCTGGAAATAGGTGAACTGGGTCACCTCCATGCCGTCGCACCACACCTCCCAGCCCAGGCCCCAGGCGCCGACCGTGGGGTTCTCCCAGTCGTCCTCGACGAAGCGGATGTCGTGCAGCCTGGGATCGATGCCGATAGCCCGAAGCGAACCCAGATAGAGGTCCTGAAGGTCGTCCGGGTTCGGCTTCAGGATCACCTGGAACTGATAATAGTGCTGGAGCCGGTTGGGGTTTTCGCCATAGCGGCCGTCGCCGGGGCGGCGGCTGGGCTGGACATAGGCGGCTTTCCAGGGGCGCGGCCCCAGCGCGCGCAGCACGGTCGCGGGGTGCAGAGTGCCGGCCCCGACCTCCACGTCATAGGGCTGCAACAGAGCACAGCCCTGGTCACCCCAATAGCGCTGAAGGGTCAGGATCAGGTCCTGAAACGAGAGGGGTTCGGAGGCCACGGCAACCCGTTGAAGTGCGCAAAAAGAGAGACGGCGGACCATTACGGCCCGCCGCCCTTCAACTCAAGCTGATGCCGGGATCAGGCGAGAGGCTGATCTGGAGCCAGCGGGTCTTCGTCCTCGTCCGACGCATCGGCGTCATCGTCGGTCGGGGGCGACGTCACGACCGGCGGCGCGATCGTGGGGTCGCTCGCGGTCGGCAGCGTGCCTTCCGGAGCGCCGGGCGCGCCGGGAGGGATGGCCCCGGGGGTCGGATCCGCCGGCGCGCCCATGGTGTCGGGCGCCATGGACTGGGCGGGCATGGGCTCAGCCGGCGCGGGAGCCGCGTCTGGCTGCTGGTCGGTCGGCGTGTCGGCCGGGTTCGGGACCGGCTGGCTGGCCACGGTCTCGACGGACTGGGTGGGCGAGCCGTCCGGCGCGGTCACGGTGTCCTCGTCGGCCGACGGGGCGGGCGTCGTGGCGTCGGCCGGCGGCTGCTCTGCTTCGCCGTCTGGCGCGGTGAGTTCTTCAGAATCGCCCATGGAAGCCATGGACTCCGCCGGGGTCAGAACCTGGTCAATGACAAAGATCGCGCCGTTGGAGCCGCGCAGATCGGCCTGGGTCACCGTTGCGGCGTCGGCGCGGATCGCGCCCTGCGAGCCGTCCAGCAGAATTTCGGCGCCCGAGGCTGTCGGCACGCCGCCGCGCGCACCCTCAAGCTGCTCGGAGCGAACGTCGGCGTTGATGACGTGATAGAGCAGCAACTGTCGCAGTTCCTGAGTGTTGGCCGGATCGGTCAGGCGCGTCAGCTCCTCGGCCGGAAGGGCGGCGAAGGCTGCGTCGGTCGGGGCCAAGATGGTTATGTCCGGGTCCTGTTCGATGACCTGGGTCAGTTGAGCCGCGTCCAAGGCCTCCAACAGGGTGGTGAACTCGCCCTGGGCGCGCAGAACGTTGATCACGTTGTCGCCGGCGACGGGGGCCGTTTCGGCAGTCTGCATGTCGCTCGGCTGGGCGGGAGCCATCGCCTCGGCCGGGGCGATGGTCGGCGCGCCTTGCGGCGTCGTCGGCATGTCCTGTGTGGTTTCATCCGCCACAGGCGGCGGCGGCAGGTCTGGTTGAGCGTCCTGGGCGAACGCGGCCGGCGCGGCCAGGATGGCGGCGACGGCGGTGGCGGTCAGCAGTTTCGTGCGGATCATGGGTCAGGCCTTCTCGATGGCTGCGAAAGCGGATGGGCGGAGCCTCGCTCCGGTCTTCGTGATCGAACGTCGAATGATCGTGTAAAGTCGCGAAGGTCGCCCTCTGTTCCAACGAAACAACAACAATCAGCAAGGCAGGCGAAAGCTTGTTCTTTTCGAGGCTTTTCTGCTTCCTGGTATAATGCCCTGACGACCCGAGGTCGCGCTCTACCGGTCGTCAGTGTAGAATGGTCTCTCGAACCCACCATTCAGGATGCGCCGTCCTGATCTGGATAGCGGCGCGTCGGGCCTGAGCGCATGTCGGAAACAGTCCGAAAACCGTGGCGCCGGAGCCCGACAAACGCGTCAGCGGGGCGCCGCTCGCGCGGACCGCATCCAGCACCGGGCCAATAGCCGGTTGCAGTCTGAGGGCGGGCGCCTCGAGATCGTTTCGCTGACGAGACAGCCAGGTGACGACAGCAGAAACATCGCTGAAAGCAGAGGGCGGCGATGCGGTTTCGGCTGTGCGCAGGGGACCCTCGTCATAGGCGCGGTAGACGGCGCCGGTGGGCGATGGCGCACCGGGATTGACCAGCACCGCCGGCAGTCGCGGCATGCGAGGGGCGGGAGAGAGCCGCTCTCCCCTGCCCCCGACCAGCCGCGCTTCGCTCCAAAGACACAGCGGCCCGTCCGCTCCGACCGCGAACGCCAAAGCCTCCAGTTCGGCGTCGCTGACAGGCAGCGCCAACGCCTGACGCGCCGCCCGCAGAGCCGCGCCGGCGTCCGATGACCCTCCTCCCAGACCGGCGGCCGCCGGCAACTGCTTGTCCAAGATCACGGCCAGACCAGGCGGCTCGCCTCTCGTCCAGGGCGCCAGCCCCCTCAGCGCCCTCATGACCAGATTGCCGCCGTCCTTCGGAATCTGATCCTCAAACGGGCCCGTGATGGTCAAGCTGGGCTCGTCTGCCGGAAAGACCGACACCCGGTCCCCGATATCGGCGAAGACGCCAAGGCTGCAGATCGGATGATAGCCTTCGACATCGACCGGCCCAACGTGCAGGAACAGATTGACCTTGGCCGGAGCGAAGGCCTCCACGGCGCGCGTCGGCGCTCCCATCGTCAGGCGGCGTCGGGCGTCGCCGCCTCGACCGCGTCCAGGCCGTGCTGAAGCTTGCGCTCGACCGTCTCGCGACGCTCGGCGGTGGGATCCAGCACCAGAACACGGCTCCACTGGAACCGCGCTTCACGCTCGCGGCCGACGCGCCAGTAGGCGTCGCCCAGATGGTCGTTGATCTCGGCATTGGCGGGTTCCAGCGACACCGCGAGTTCGAGCAGGGGCACGGCCTCGTCAAAGCGGCCCTGGCGGTAGCGCGCCCAGCCCAGGGAATCCTGATAGTGGCCCGACGTCGGCTCGGCATCGACGGCGCGGGCGATCATTTCCGCACCCTGCTCGACCCGCGTGCCGTGATCGACCCAGAGATAACCGAGGTAGTTGAGAATAAGCGGCTCATTCGGCTGGGCCTGGAGTGCGGCCCATAGCTCCGCCTCGGCTTCGTCGTAACGGCCAAGGGCTTCCAAGACCGCGCCCCGTTGAAAGCGTACAGGCCAAGGCTGACGCTGAGTGTTCAGCACGGGGCCGCTCAAGAGTATCAGCGCTTCATCATGGCGGTCAGCCCCGGCCAGCGCAGCCGAAAGACCGTAAGCGGAAGCCGGGTCGGTCGGCGTGGCTTCGAACGCGCGGCGGGCCTCGGCCAGGGCGTCGTCGTGGCGATCGGCCGCCGCCAAGCTGGCGGCGAGACGGCGACGGGCTTCGGCATAAAGTTGAGGGTCCGTGCGGGCGACGCGCCTATATTCGGCCCGCGCGGCCTCCTCGAGCCGCGCCGCCTGCAGGGTTTCAGCGAGAACCAGTCGCGTCTCGTCGGCCGGATGAATGCCCAGCGACAAGCGCAGATACAGAACCGCGAACTCGTTCATTCGCTCGCGCGCGGCCACTGCCGCCGCCGCGGCCAGGGCCTCCGCAGCTCCTTCGCGCAAGGTCGAAAGCTTGGGCGCAGCCTCGCCGGCCTCGATGCGCGCCAGACCCGCCTCGGCGCGGAGATCGGCCGGACCGTTTGCGATCAACTCCCGATAGATCACGCCGGCCTCGTCCACGCGCTTCTGGCGTTCGAGCAGTTCCGCGACGGCGACCTGGAAAATGCGTCCGCCCGCACCCTGAAGCGTCACGGCCCTCAACTCGGCCAGAGCGTCTTCGGCCCGGCCGCGCGATTCCAGCAGCCGCGCCCGAAAGTAGCGGGCGAACGCGGCCTCGGCCGCGTCCTGGACCGCCGGCGCGGGCGCAAGCGCCGTCTCCCAGTCACCCGCCGCCGCGGCGATCCAGGGCGCGATCAGCCGGCCCGCCCGGGCGTGGGGCGGCCCGACCGGCCGCGCCTTCAACTGGGCGTTGGCCGCGCGCGCGCGGTCCGCCCCGAAAACCCGGACCGCTCGCACCAGATGCGCGGCCTCCACCGTGACGGGACTGCCCTGGCTATCGGGTGGGATTTCTGCGGCGATATCGAGGTCGCCGACCAGCAGCGATGTGATGAAGGCTCGGTCCCGTAGCCGAGCTTGGTCCGGACTGAGGCGATAGGCGCGCGCGAGGTAGTCGGCGCCTTCTTCAGGCTGGCCGATGGCGCTGGCCACCTTACCGGCGAGGAACAGGCCGTAAACCGAACGGTCATCGCCGTCACGCGGGGCAGGACGCGAGTCGTAGAGCTCCGTTGACAGCTCCGTCACCGTCGCGTCGATGACTTCCTTCTCATCGGGCGGCGTGTCGGACGGCATGGTGTCGTCGATCAGGGCCGGCGGACTCTGGAGCGGTTCCAGACCGCGAAGATCGATCGGCGGACCCAGGACGGATTGATCCGGCGCGGAGGCGTCGTCCGGCTCGCTGACGACGTCCTGCGCCAAGGCCGGTACGGCGGACATGACAACCAGAACGGCGACGGAGGCGAACAAGCGAGGCTTCATCGCGAACACATCGCCGGTTCAAGCCTTGCGAGCAAGCGCCGCGCGGCGGATCAGGGGTCGAGGCACGACGAAACGACGCCGAGAACCAGGGCCGTCACGGCCGCCTCGTCCTCGAAACGCGTCACGACCGGCCACGCGGCGATTCTTTCACGCCACTGCTGGGGCAGGCGCACCCAGTCTTTCTCGGTGGTCACCAGCCTGGCGTCCCGCGCTTCGGCCTGCTCGGCCAACCAGTTGAGGTCGCGCTCGGTGAAGCGGGCGTGGTCGGGAAAGGGCGCGAAATCGATCAGCTCGCAGCCGGCGGCGACCAGGGCGCGCTCGACCTTCCAGGGCTTGGCGATCCCGGCGAAGCCCAGGCGCGGTCCGGGCGGCGGTGGTCCCGAGGGCTCCAGCCGCGCGGTGAATACCGGCAGATCGCCGAACATGGCTCGAAGCTCGGGATCCAGCGGCGGCGCATCGTCCGCCAGCAGCACCACCACCGCGTCGGCGCGCGCCAGGCCGCGCTTCAATGGCTCGCGCATGGGGCCCGAGGGAAACACCGCCCCGTCGCCGAAGGGCCATTCGTCGTTGCGGGTCTCCCCGTCGACGACGACGAGGGCCAAAGCCTTCTTCAGGCTGGGGTTCTGGTGGCCGTCATCCATGACGACCGCCTGTGCGCCGGCGTGAACCGCGGCAAGCGCGCCCGCCGACCGGTCCCGGGCGATCCACACGGGCGCCTCGCTGGCCAGCAGCAGGGGTTCGTCGCCGACCTCGCCGGCCGAATGCCGCGCGGGATCGACTCGCACCGGTCCCTTCAGCGAGCCGCCGTGGCCTCGGCTGAGCCCATGGGCGTCCACCCCCGCCCGTCGCAGCAGCCGTAGCAGTTCGCGCGCCACCGGTGTCTTGCCCGACCCGCCGACCGTCAGATTGCCTACCGAAATCACCGGCGCGCCTGGATCGACCGACCGGCCACGCGCGATCCGCCGGGCCGTCGTCGCCGCCCAGATCCACGACAGAGGCTTCAGCATGAGCCGAGTGACGGGTGATGGCGCGCCCTCGCGGACATACCACCAGCGCGGCGTCGACAGCTTCACGGGCGGCGGCCGTTCCGACCGCGCGTCGGCGGAGCGGGCAGCAACGGCGCAAGCGCGGCCCACAGCCGGTCGAGATCGGCGTCGGTCGCGGCCGCCGCCTTGCGCGCCCGCTCGCCCATGGCCTGGGCCATCTGCGGGCTGTTCAGCAGAGCCCCGACCACCACCGTCAGGTCATGCGGACACGGCACGACCTGGGCCCCGCCCGCCGCCAGCAGGTCGTCATAAACAGCCTTCCAGTTCGACACGTCAGGCCCCGTGATCGCCGGCTTGCCTAGACGCGCGGGCTCCAGCGGATTGTGGCCGCCGACCATGCCGGTCCCGATGGCGGGCCCGAAGGAGCCGCCCAGCACGACCACATCGGCCAGACGCAAGAAGACGCCCAGCTCCCCCAGGGTGTCGGCCAGATAGAGATCGGTCTCGTCCGTGATCGGCTCGCCTCGAGAACGCTGGGCGAAGCGATAGCCCTCCGCGCTCAGGGCCTGAGCCACCCCCTCCCCCCGCTCCGGGTGGCGCGGGACGAGGATCAGAAACAACTTCTCTTGCAGAGCGTCCAGGGCGCGCACGATCGCGATCTCCTCCCCGGCGTGGGTGGAGGCGGCGACGACGACCGGCCGGTCGCCGATGGCCGCCGAGAGGCGCGCGAACTCTCCGGCGTCATGGTTCAACGGCCCGCCCGCGAGCTTGAGATTGGCCAGGCCGTCGACCCGCGCGCCCAGGGCCCGGAATCGGTCGGCCGATTCCGGGTCCTGGGGCAGGATCAGGTCGAAAGCCCCGAGCAGCCGATCGGCCGCGACTCGGAACCGTCGCCAGCTCGAGGCTGAGCCTGCGGTCATGCGCGCGCTGACCAGCGCAAGCCGCACCTCCCGCGCGCGGGCCTCAAGGATGAGGTTGGGCCACAACTCGCTCTCGGCCAGCAGGCCCACCGAAGGCCGCCAGTGATCGAGGAAGCGGCCCACCGCCTCGGGACCGTCGACGGGGACAAACTGATGGATCACGCCCTCGGGCAGACGTTTGGCCATGATCTCGGCGCTGGTCACCGTGCCGGTGGTGATCAGGACGGTCAGGTCCGGGCGCCTCTGACGCAGCCGCTCGACCACGGGCAGCAGCGACATGGCCTCGCCCACGCTGATCCCGTGCAGCCAGACCAGCGGACCCGACGGGCGTGGCGCCGAAGCCTGGCCCAGCCGTTCCAGGAACCGCTCCGGATGTTCCTTGCCGCGCCGCATCCGGCCCTCGATCAGCCGTGGCGCGAAGCCCTCCAGCCGTCCGCTCAGCCAGCGATAGAGGTCCAGCGCCACGCTCATGCGCCCGTTCCCGTGTTCGGAACGGCGCCCACCAGCCGGTCGGCCCGGACCTCAACTGCGTTCAGCCGCTCGGTCCACAGCGGGACCACCGCCGCCGGCTCCATGCCATCGGGATAGACGTCCTTGTCCCAGACGATGGCGCCGCGCCCGAACGGCAGCGGCAGCATGGCGCGGTCCCAGCTGTTCAGCCGGATCGCCGGCTTGCACGCCAATCCGATGAAAAGCACCGGCCGCTTCGACAGCCTGGCCATCACCGGCAACCCCTCGCCCATGGTCCGAGCCGGGCCGCGTGGGCCGTCCGGGGTGATGGCCAGCGCGCCGACCCTCAGCCAGCGCAGGGCGTCGCGCATCGCCGCCGAGCCGCCCTTGGCCCGTTCCGGCGCCGCCGCCTTCTGGGACGATCCCCGGATCGCCGGAAAGCCCAGCCGCGCCACCGCGTCCGCGATGAACTGGCCATCGGGCGACAGCGAGATCAGGGCCCTGGCCTGCTGCGCCCGCGCACGAGGCCACGAGGCGCCCGCCAGGGCGAGCCGCTGGTGCCAGAAGGCGCAGATCACCCCGCCGCCCGCATCCCACACGTTTTCCGCCTTGTCTCGCCCCTCGTGCGTCCAGCGAATGGTGACGAAACAGAACCGCATCCATTCGGCCAGGAGATAGGCCAGGATGCTACGGACAACGCGGTTTCTCAGCGGCCTCACGCCGACTTCCCCTCGAGGTCCTGCTGGCGCACCAGACGGGCGTAGAGGCCGTCCGCGCGGCTGAGCGCCTCATGGGAACCCGACTCGACCACCCGACCGCCGTCCAGCACATGGATGCGGTCGGCGTGGCGCACGGTGGACAGGCGGTGAGCGATCATCAGGGTGGCGCGACCCTGCATCAGCCGCTCCAGCGCCGTCTGCACCAAGGCCTCGCTCTCCGTGTCCAGCGCCGAGGTCGCCTCGTCCAGCAGCAGGATCGGCGCGTTCTTCAGGAAGGCCCGGGCGATGGCGATCCGCTGCCTCTGCCCGCCCGACAGCCGCACCCCGGCTTCTCCAGCGCGCGTCTGATAGCCCTCAGGCAACGCCGAGATGAAATCATGCGCCGCCGCCGCCTTCGCCGCCGCCTCGATCTCCTCCTGGGCGGCGTCCGGTCGGGCGTAGGCGATGTTGTAGGCGAGGGTCTCGTCGAACAGGAACGGCTCCTGTGTCACAAAGGCGATCTTGGCTCGCAAGGAATCCAGGGTCACGTCGCGCACATCCTGGTCGCCCACGCGAACAGACCCGCCCGTGACTTCATAGAAGCGCGGGATCAGGCTCAGGATGGTCGATTTACCTCCGCCCGACGGCCCGACAAGCGCCACGGTCTCGCCCGGCGTCACCGACAGAGACACCTCCCTCAGAGTCGGAGCGGCCGAGAAATAGGCGAAGCTGACGTTATCGAACACCACCGAGCATGGTCCGTCCCCCAGAACCCTGGCCCCGGGACGCTCGGTAATCGTCGGCTGCACGTCCAGCACGCCGAACAGCCGCCTCGCGGCCGTCAGCCCCTCGGCCACCACCGTCTGCAGATTGGCCAGGTTTCTGAGCGATTGAGCGGCGATCAGCAGTACGGCGATGAAGGCGGTGAAGGCGCCGATCGTCATCTCCCCCGTCTGCGCTCGCCAGCCGGCATAGGCCAGGACGGCCGCCAGCACGAACATCGACACCATCTCTGACGTCGGCCCCGACAGGGCGCGGGCGTCGGCGCCCTTGATGATGAATTTCTGGCGCCGCGCGATGACCTCGCCGACGCGGGCGCTCTCGGCCGCCTCGCGGTTCTCGATCTTGACCTGACGCACCCCGTCCAGATTCTCCATCAAGGCGGTGGACAGTATGCTCGTCTCCGCCATGGCGCCCTTGGCGGCCTTGCGCGCCTTCTTGCCGAAGCGACGGATAAGGCCGGAGGCGATCGGCAGACCGACGGCGACGACGAGGGTCAGCCATGGGTCGGTCCAAAGCATCCAGGCGAACAGCACCGCCAGGGTCAGCGCGTGCTGGGTGTAGCTGACCGCGCCCTGGGTGAAGGCCTCGCGCATGAGATTGGCGTCGAACAGCACGCTGGAAACGAAGGCGCCGGAATGTTGAGACCTGAGCCGGGCCAGATCGGCGCGGATGGTGCGTTCAAACAACTGACCCTGAATCTCACCGACCAGGCCGTGGCCCAGCCGGTTGACCAGAAGCGCCTGGAGCACGGCGGCGGCGGCCCTCAGCGCCGCTACAGCCGAGATGGCCGCCGGAATTTGCCACAGGGCCGAGGTATCGCGCTCTACGAACAGGCGATCCACGGCCGGGTCCAGCAGACTGGCCACCCAGGCCGTGGTCGAAGCCGTCACCGCCGCCGCCAGCAGGGACAGAAACAGCTTGCCGCGTCGCTGTTTCAAATAGTCGCGCCAGATGCGCGCCAGCAACGGCCGCAGTGGCTCACGCTCCGTGATCCGGGCCTGGGCCGGCGAGGGAATCGCGGCGGATGCGGGCGTCGCGGCCATCGCCATCCGGTCGGCGGTTAGGGCGCGGGTGTCAAGGCGAGAGCCCGCCTATCCCCACGGTCCTTTGCCCGGCTCGGGCGGCAGAGGGGCGCCGTCGTCGCGCGGCGGGGGGCTGATCCGCTCGAGCGCCGCGCGCTTCTCTCGCTCGCGCTGCAGCAGCCGCTCGTTCAACCAGCGATCACGCTCCTTGTGACGACGCAACACAAAGACCCAGAACACCACCAACATGAGCATCGAAAGGACGCTGAACAGCATGGCGCCGTCGATCTGCTGGCCGAACAGGTTCACGTGAGCGGCGTTCCAGGACCCGATTCCTTGCGCGACGCCACATCATCGGCGGGACGCGCGCTGACGGGATCGTTCCAGGCGGTATCGCCTTCGTCTGGGCCAGCGTGCGGGGTTTCCGGCGGCTTGCGCCTGATTTTCCAGACCACCACCCCAACCGCCAAGGCGGCCAGGAGCAGGATGATGATGTTCACTTCCATGGCGTCCTCCGCGGGCGTCGTCCCAGGGAATCAGCGCTCGGCCTCCCACGGAGTTCCCGGTCATCGCACATCAGCTTCTTGCGTCGTTCGACGGGTCGATCAGCCGGTGCGCATGCAGAATGAAAAACCTCATATGGGCGTTGTCCACGGTCGCCTGAGCCCTCGCCTTCCAAGCCCTGCGCGCCTCGGCGTAACTGGCGAAGGCCCCCACGAATTCCACCTGCGACAGATCGCGGAACTCGGGCCGTGCAATATCCTTCAACTCGCCGCCGATCACCAGGTGGAGCAGTTGAGGGGAGGCGGGCGCGGCGTCGGTCATGGAAGAGTCTCGGCGATTGGGCGGGCTGTCGTGGGACTAGGACCATGCGCCGCGAGGATCAAGGGATCCCACCGGCTCTCGAGAACAGCAGCGTGGCCCGTTTGCGACAGACGCTAGCCGATGCGTCGTCGCGGCGGTGCAATAGTTGACTATTCCGTGGGGCTATCCATATGGAGCGCTGTTCGGAACAGGTCTGGCGAATCCGCGCCGCCCGCTCGCCCGAGAGGGGCGGTTTCGTACATCGTCTCCCAGCGGGGAGACGTGTCATCGCCATCGACGGCACGACGCCTCTCGCGCTCCGTCTCCGCACACCAGGAATATATGACCGAATTCACCAAGCTAGGCCTTTCGCCGACCACCCTGCAAGCCGTTTCCGATACTGGCTACACCGAAGCCACGCCTATTCAGGCCCAGGCCATTCCCGTGGCCCTTGCTGGCCGCGATGTCCTGGGCATCGCCCAGACCGGCACCGGCAAGACCGCCGCCTTCACCCTGCCGATGATCGATCGACTGGCGTCCGGCCGCGCCAGGGCCCGCATGCCGCGCGCCCTGGTCCTGGCCCCCACCCGCGAACTGGCTGACCAGGTCGCCGAGAGCTTCGCCAAATACGCCAAGGGCACGAAGCTGAACTGGGCGCTGCTGATCGGGGGCGTTTCCATGGGCGACCAGGTCGCAGCCTTGACCAAGGGCGTCGACGTGCT
>CAZITK010000040.1:0-11153 GCA_964542145.1 uncultured Brevundimonas sp. | reverse complement strand
GCCCAGGGTCCAGGCGTGGATGTCCTGCACCGACACTCCGGTCTTCTCGGCCAGGAAATAGGCGAAGCGAGCCGAGTCCAGCACCCCCGCCATGCCCACCACCCGCTGGTGCGGCAGGCCGGAGAACTTCTGCAGCGCCCAGACCATCGCATCCAGCGGGTTGGTGATGCAGATGACGAAGGCGTTCGGCGCATGGGCCTTGATGCCCTCGCCCACGGCCTTCATCACCTTGAGATTGATCGACACCAGGTCGTCGCGGCTCATGCCGGGCTTTCGAGGAACCCCTGCCGTGACGATGCAGACGTCGGCGCCGGCGATGTCGGCGTAGTCGTTGGCGCCCTTGAGCGACACGTCCTGGCCGAACACCGAAGTGGCCTCGGCGATGTCCAGCGCCTTGCCCTGAGGCGTGCCCTCGGCGATGTCGAACAGGATCACGTCGCCCAGCGCCTCGCGCGCCGCCACGTGGGCCAGGGTGCCGCCGATCATGCCGGCGCCGATGAGGGCGATCTTCGCGCGAGCCATGGGAAATCCTTCTTGGTGAGTGGCCTATCGCGCTTCGCGCTACTTGAGGCCCGCGAGACGGGGCCATGCGCGAGTCACGCGGACGAGGGGATCCGATGTGAAAAGGTTGGCGCGCGTCTAGCTCTCAGTCAGCTCAAGGGCAAGCGCGGGGAGGCTCAGCCGAGCACTACGCGATCGCCGTCGCGGCGATGGGCCACGCCGACCCGCTGGAGCAGACCGGCGACCAGGGCGGCCGAATCCTCCGCGCCCTCGTCCAGCAACCGCTCGGCATCGCCCAGCAGGATGACATCGCCCGACGCCGCCAGCAGCGCGCCCAGCCAGTCCTCGCGCGACAGCACCTCATCATCGCGATTGGCATCGATCAGGCCCTTGAGAAAACTAAACCAGTCGCCCCCGTCGCGCCGGGCCTGGGCATGCTCGGCGACCAGCGCCAGCACGGCTCCGCAGGCGTAATAGGCCCGGTGCTCGCCGCGCGATCCCGCGCTTTCCACGCCCCGCCCGGCGGTCAGGCTGACGCAGTCGTCGACCTCGCTCTGCAGTTCGGCCCGCACGTCCCAGTTCGAATCGGCCGCCTCCAGGGCGCGGATGGCCATCAGATCGGCGCCGCCTTCGGTGATCCAGGCCTGGCTGGCCCGTTCGTAGCGCACCGTCTGCCCGAGCCAGAAATGCGCCGCCTCATGAGCGATGAACCAGCGCGAGCGGTCGATCATCTCCTGGTCGGGTGTGACAATGCCCTGCCCTTCGAAGCTCATCACGATCAGACCGGGCATGACGCTGCCGCTCATGGAGGTCATGCGTTCCGTCGGCCCCTTCCAGCTGACCATGATGGTGGGTTGGCCGAACGCGCCCTCGCCCAGCCGGGTGGTGTAGAAGTCGGCGACCCACGGAGCGAAGACGCCGATCTGCTGGGGAACCCATAGTGGCAAGGCCGGATCGAGCACGGTGGTCAGCCGCTCGCCGCGCTCTACCTGGGCGTCGCCGAACAGCACATAGGTGTCCGCATCGGTGGCCGTGAACTCCTCACGGCGTTCGCCCTGATACAGCACCTGCCCGGCGGAATCGCGCCAGGTTACCTCGGCCGGTCCGACGCCGAGCGCGACACGGCTCAGGTCGCCCGGCATTGCCTCGACGGCGGCCATATCACTCATGGAAAAGACATCGAAAACACCGCTCGGCATGGCCACCGCCCCGTCCGAGAAGATCAGGGTGGCGTAGTCCGCCTCCAGGTCCACCGCCTCGGGCCGCAGGATCAGCCGCAGCTCACGCGGCACGGGCCCGCCGTCGCGGCTGCGCAGAATGTCGAAATGCCCGCGCCGCTCCAGCACCACGCCGGGCGTCTGCGGAGTCCACTGACGCGGCCGCCACGGTTCGCGCACCTCCATGATCAGGCTGGAGCGGACAAAGGCCCAAACCGCCGCGTCGCGCTCGAAGCGGTAGTCGGCGGTGAAATGATCGTTCTGTCGAGTGACCGTGACCTGCACCTCAGGATCGCGCGCTTCGGCTCTCGGCGCCGGGCTCGTGGCGCAGGCGGCCATGGTCAGCAATGACAGCCCGAGGATCGCGGAGAAAAATCGCTTCATCCCTCGGGATTAGGTCATGACGCGGGCGTCGTCACCTTACCGCCTCGTCACACTCAGGGGACGGCGTCGAAATAGGCGGCGATCGCTTGCCATGCCTCGGGCTCGTCCAGCATGGGCGCGTGGCCCACACCAGGCACGTCGGCGCGGACCATATCCGGCGCCTCAGCCTGCATCCGCCCGGCGATCGTCTCGCTGAGCAGGTCCGACGTCGCGCCTCGGATTAGAAGGGTCGGCCGCCCCTCAGCCAAGGCCGTGAAGGATGGCCACAGGTCGGGAACCAGGGCGTCCTTGCCCGCCGCCCGGATCGGCGCAGAGATGTCCGGGTCGTAGTCCAGCGCCGGAACCCCGTCCGGCCCCTCGCGGAACGTGCGGCGGGCGAAGGCCATCCAGTCATCATCGCCATAGTGCGGCAGGGCCTGTTCGTTGATGCGCCGGGCATAGGCGGCGGCGTCGGCCCAGCTCGCGATCTCGACTTTCTGACCGGCATAGGCGGCGATGCGGGCGAGGCCTTCGGGCGCGACCTCCGGCCCTATGTCGTTGAGGATCGATCCGGCCACCCGCTCGGGCGCGACCGACGCCAGCGCCATGGTGATCAGACCGCCCATGGAGGTGCCGAGGAACACAGCCCGGCCGATCCCCGCTTGATCCATCAGGGCCAGCACGTCGCGGGCATAGACCCCCGGGATATAGGTCATGGGATCGGGGGCGCGATCTGACCGTCCTCGCCCGCGCACGTCCACCGACAGCACCCGCCGGCCCAGGTCGGATACTCGGGGCGCGACCGATTCGAAGTCCGCGCTGTTGCGGGTCAGGCCGTGAACGGCGATCACCGGCAGGCGCGCCGGCCCGTCCGCGCCTGACCGATCGCGGGCGAACAGGTTGAGGCCATCCGGCGAAATGAAAAAGCGTTCGGCGAAATCAGTCATGGCTGAAGCCTAACTCACTGGCTGGTGAAATTCACGCGTGACCCAGCCGCCGGGCGAAGACGGCCAGGTCGCCGCCGGTGAATAGATGGCCCTCGACCCCCGCACGCCGGGCTGCTTCAAGGTCGCTCTCGCGATCGCCGATCAGGATGGACCCACCCAGATCGAGGTCGAGATCATCGGCCGCCCTCAGGATCATCCCCGGATTGGGCTTGCGGTCCGGATGATCGGGATGGCGCCAGCGGTCCTCGACCGCGTCGGGGTGATAGGGACAGGCGTAGACGGCGTCGATCCGCGCCCCGGCCTCGGCCAGCCGGGCCGCGATCAGGGCGTTGAAGGACTGCATCCGCTCCAGGCTGAACAGACCGCGCGCCACCCCCGACTGATTGGTGACGACCACCACGACCCGCCCATCTTCGTTCCACGCTCGGATCGCCTCGGCCGCGCCGGGGACCAGCCGCAGGTCCTCATCGCGATGCGGGTAGCCGACATCCTCGATCAGCACCCCGTCCCGGTCCAGGAAGATCGCCGGCTTCATCCCTCGCCCTCTGGCAGGACCGCCGTGGCCATGGTCATCAGGTGATAGAGGCTGGAGGCGGGAACGCGATCGTCGGTCGGGAGGCCTTCGGCGTCGAAGCAGTCGAACCACAACCCCGGCACCTCAGTGGCCAAGTGCGTGTCTAGTAGCCGCGTCAGAAGCTGGTCCGCCGCCTCGACCTCGCCCAGCCCATCCAGCGCCCGCACCGCTTCGGTTTGAGCCCACAGGCGTTCGCCGCCGTCGATCACCCGGCCTTGCGTGTCGATTTCGCGCACCAGTAGTCCGTGTCGGCCGCGCCGCGCCGCCATCGCGCCACGCGCCAGGGCCGCTGCCTCAGTAACGTCGGCGCCCGCCGTCAGCAACAGCCAGCTCCATTCCAGCTGATGACCAGGCTCCACCACATCGCCCCGTTCCCGACAGGGTTCCAGCTCTTGAGTGAAATACTCCCGCACCCACCCGTCCACGCGGAACCGGGCCCGCATCAGGTTGAGGCAGGTCTCGACCACCGCTCGGAAAGCCGGATCGTTGGATTGCCCTTGCCACGCCAAGGTCGCCTCCAGCATGTGCATGTGGGGGTTCTGGCGGCGCGGCAGGACTGGCGGCAGGGCCTCGACCCAGCCGCCGGCGGCATGGGCCATGCGGGTGTTCACGGCTTCCAGCGTCACCTGCGCCATCGGCTCGGCTTGCGGCAACCGATCCGCTGCGGCCGCCAGGGCGAACAGGGCGAATGCCTGGTCGTACAGGTCAGGAGCGTCGTCCAAGGCGCGACCCGCCTCATCTACGCTGCGTCGCCACAGCCCGTCGTCGCGGCGGTGATCCTGCACCAGCGCCTCGAAGGCGCGGGCCACGGCCGCGTCGTCGCGCCTCCAGCCCCGTCGACCGGCCTCGCACAGGACGTACAGCTGGCGCGCCTGCACGCGGCAGCGGCGCGGCAGGCCCGTGACCGGCCGGCCGGCGAAGTCAAGCGCTTCCCACGCCCGCCCATGCGCAGCCAATCCCGCCTCGGCCCACAGCGGCAGGGCGGAGTTCAACATCCAGGCTTTCAGCCGCCGGCGCGGTTCGGACAGGGAAATGGCGCTCTCCTCTCGGCGACGGCGAACCGGGCGGTAGCATGCGGCAACCGGAGTTGAGCCCGAGTGTTGGTCGCAGGCAGGGGGATTTGATACGAGAGCCACGGCTCGGTCCAGCGCCGACGACTTCGCAAGGAGGACGCCCATGTCCATTCCCTTTATCGATCTGCAGGCTCAGAGGCTGCGTCTGAACGGCAAGATCGAGGCGGCCGTCCAGGCGGCGGTCGAGGGCGGGGCCTGGGTGATGGGTCCACAAGTGCGCGAGTTCGAGGTCGCGCTTGCCGCCTTCGGTCAGGCGAAGCATGCGCTGGGCTGCGCGAACGGCACCGACGCCCTGGCGCTGCCGCTGATGGCGTGGGGCATCGGGCGCGGTGACGCGGTCTTCGTCCCCAGCTTCACCTTCGCCGCCACGGCCGAGGTCGTGCCCTGGTTCGATGCCGAGCCGGTGTTCGTCGACGTCGACGCCGACACCTATAACATGGACCCCGCCGCTCTGGAGCGGGCCATCGAGGGGATCGAGGCGGAAGGGCGGCTGAGGCCCCGCGTCGTCATCGCCGTCGACCTGTTTGGCCAGCCCGCCGACTATCCGGCCATCAAGACGGTGTGCGACCGCCATGGGCTGAAGCTGATCTCGGATTCGGCGCAGGGTTTCGGCTGCACCATCAATGGCGACCATCCGCTGAAATGGGCCGACATCACCACCACCAGCTTCTTCCCGGCCAAGCCTCTGGGCTGTTACGGCGACGGCGGAGCTGTGCTGACCGACGACGACGAATTGGCCCAGCTGATCGATTCGATCCGGGTGCACGGCAAGGCGGTGGCGGTGGACCTCAAGGACCGCACCTTCGACCACGATCCCAAATATCTGAACATGCGCATCGGCCTGAACAGCCGGCTGGACACCATCCAGGCCGCCGTTCTGATCGAGAAGCTGAACGTCTTCGGCGAGGAGATCGAGATGCGAAACCGTGTCGCCGCCCGCTACAATGAGAGCCTCCGCGCCCATGTAGCCAAGGTTCCGGACGTGCCCGAAGGCAACGTTTCCAACTGGGCCCAGTACACCATCGAGCACGACGACCGCGACGGCCTGGCCGCGCATCTGAAGGCCGAGGGTGTGCCGACGGCCGTCTATTATCCGATCCCGCTGCACCTCCAGCCCGCCTATGAGGGCTATCCGCGCGGCGCAGGCGGCTTGCCGGTGACCGAGCGGATCAAGGACCGGGTCATCAGCCTGCCAATGCACGCCGATCTTGATGAGGCGACCCAAGATCAAATCATTCAAACGGTGTCCGGTTTTCAAATCTCGTGAGCCGGGCCGCCTCGGGTGGATCATGAACGGTCGTTCATCCCCTCGCCCGAATCCGGCGCCGCCCAAGGCCATTTCAGGGCCGCCGCAACCTTGGCGCCTTTCCTCGCCTTTATACGCGGTTCGTGGCGCTTTGCCGCGCCTAGGCTGCGACGAGCCGCCGCGTTGGCGAGGCGTCGCGGCCAGACCCTTATCCCTTACCCTTTGGGACTCCTGTCCCGCCACCTTGGAGACTTCCATGATCCGCAAGACCGCTCTTCTCGCCGGCGTCGCCTGCGCCTTGGCCATTTCGACTCCCGCCTTCGCTCAGGACGCGGTGATCCCGCCCGCCGGTGAAACCCCAGGCGCCCAGCCCGACGGCAATCAACTGGCGCTCCAGCCGGGCGCGGAAGTCGCGGGGACAGATGGCGTGGTGCTCGGCCGTCTAGACGGGGCAGGCCAGGCGGCTGATGGCTCGGTGGCGCTGCATGTCCGCGCCGAAGACGGCTCGGTCAAGGCGGTGCCGGCGGCTGGCGTGTCGATGAATGGCGCGACCATTGTGACCGGCTGGTCCAAGGCCCAGTTCGACGCGGCCCCGCTCGACCCGGCCCTCAATCCCGAGCCGCAGGGCGACCTGACCCTGACGCCCGGCGCGACCGTGGTCGGTTCGGGTGGTTCGACGCTTGGGACGCTTGAGGGCGCGGCCCAGGGCGCGGATGGCGGCTACAACATTCTGGTGCGCGGGGCCGATGGCCAAGTCCGCGCCGTCCCTGCCGAAGGTCTCTCGATGGACGGCGCCAATGTGGTCGCCGGCTGGACAGAGGTGGAGTTCAACGCCGCGCCGGTCGATGCGGCGGCGACCGCCGAGGCGGGCGTCTCGGCCCAAGCCCCGGTGGCCCAGGCCGACATTCTGGATGAAGCGACCCCGGACTGAAGCGCTCGAAACACATGAAAAAGGGCGGCTCAGTGGAGCCGCCCTTCTTTTTGTCTGCTCTCTAGGGTGATCAGGCGCGACGCTTGACCAGACCTAGAATGAACAGCAACAGGCAGGCGCCGAGGAAGGCGACCAGCAGCGTCATGATGTTAAAGCCGCCGACCGGCGTGCCCAGCAGATTGTTGGCAATGAAACCGCCGAGCAGGGCGCCGATGACGCCGACGATAAGGTTGGTGACCAGGCCGTGATTGCGACCCATGACCTTTTCGGCCAGCCAGCCGGCGACGATGCCGATGACGAGCCATCCGATGATACCCAGACCCATAGTGTTCTCCTTCCAGCGAGACTTGATCTCGTTCCCCTAAATGCGTCGGGGCGTCGCAGGTTGCCTTGACCGTAACGTCTCTCCTCGCAGGCGAACCCGGCACGCGGTTTGAACGTGTGTGGTGAACCGTGCCGTTCCGGCACAGACGCGAGGAGCCCCCCGATGACGTCCGAGATCGACCTGCACCTGGGCAAGCGTCTGCGTCGCCGCCGCCGCCTCCTGGGCCTCACCCAGCAGCAGGTGGCGAGCCAGGTCGGCATCCGCTTCCAGCAGATCCAAAAATACGAATGCGGCGCCAACCGCATCGGCGCGGCCCGGTTGTGGGAACTGGCCGAGGCGCTCGAAACGCCGGTGAACTATTTCTACGACGGCCTGGCCGAGGCCCTGGAGCGCAGCCGCCCGCAGGCGGCCCAGCCCGAGGCCTTTTCGCGCAAGGAGACCTTGGACCTGATCCAGGCCTACTATCAGCTGGGCGAGCGGCCGCGTCGGCGCTTGCTGGACCTGGCCAAGTCGCTCCACGCCGAAGGCGAACAGCCCAACTGAGGGTGACCCGCGCCTGTGCGCGGGTTAAGCCCGCGCCATGCCCCACGCCGCTGATTTCGACGCCTTCGCACTGGAACTGACTGCCGCGGCCGCGGCAGTCACCGTGCCGCTGTTCCGCGCCGACGATCTGGGCGAGGAAGACAAGGGTGGTGCAGCCGGCTTTGACCCCGTCACCCGCGCCGACCGCGACGCCGAGGCCACGATCCGCCGCCTGATCGCCGCGCGCCATCCTGACCACGGCGTGATCGGCGAGGAATATGGCGAGGACCGCCCCGAGGCCGAATGGACCTGGATGCTGGATCCGATAGACGGCACCCGCGCCTTCATCGCCGGCCTGCCGCTGTGGACCACCCTGATCGCCTTGCGCCATCATGGCCGGCCGCTTCTGGGCCTGATCGCTCAACCCTATCTCGGCGAGGTGTTCATCGGCGGACCAGACGGCTCGCGCCTGGTCCGCCCGGGCCACGCCGACCGCCCGCTCGTCACCCGGAGGGGCATCGCCCTCGATCAAGCCATTATTGCATGCACCGACGAAGCCCAGTTCCTGGGCGCCGAGCGTAACGCCTGGGATCGGGTTCGCGCGTCGACGCGTCTCGCCCGGTTCGGCGGCGACGCCTATGCCTACGCCATGCTGGCGCTGGGTCGCATCGACCTGGTGATCGAGAGCGGGCTAAAGCCCTGGGACTGGTCGGCCCTGGTCCCAGTGGTCGAGGGCGCGGGAGGCCGCCTCACCGACTGGTCAGGCGGCGACGAACTGGCTCCAGGCCGGATCATCGCGGCCGGCGATCCCGCGCTGGTCGCCCCCGCCACGGCGCTTCTGAGAAGCTGATTTCGCGGGCTCTCACGACCTGAAAGCACCGTCTTTTCGGCATTCGCCGGGGAGAGAGGGATTTTCTAGCGCTCAAGCAGCGAGCCGCCGCGCAGCGGGCGTCCGGCCCGCCTTGATCAAGCCGCGAGCGGCAGCGCCATTTTAGACCAGCGCTCCATGGCAGTGCTTGAACTTCCGGCCCGAACCGCACGGGCAATCGGCGTTGCGGCCGGTTCGCTCCCAGCCCATCGGCAGCATCGAGGCCGGCAGCCGAGCCCGGTCATCGCCCTGCAAGGCGCCCTCCGGCAGTTGGGCGGCCGGATGGGCCATCTCGTTCTCCCCCGTCCCCGGATTCAGGTGGATTTCCTGGAATTCCGGCATCTGCGGCGGCGGCTCGAAACGGAACTCCACCGTCGACAGCCAGCGGGTGACGTTCTGGCGCAGTTGGGTCAGCAGGGTCTCGAACAGCGAGAAAGCCTCGGTCTTGTATTCGTTCAGCGGATCGCGCTGAGCGTAGCCTCGAAGGCCGATGACGCCGCGCAGGTGGTCCAGATGCACCAGGTGCTCACGCCATTGCATGTCGATCATCTGCAACAGGAACTGCCGTTCAAGACCGCGCATCTGCTCCGCGCCGATCTGCTGCTCGCGTTCGGCCGCGCGGGCGTCGGAGGCCTCGCGGAGCCGTTCCTCGATCTCCTCGTTGGATACGCCCTCTTCGGCGGCCCAGTCGCGCACCGGCACGTCGAGGCCGAGCACCGATTTCACGCGTTCTTCCAGGCCGTCGATGTCCCACTTCTCGGCATAGGCCTGCGGCGGAATGTGCTTGTCGACCAGGTCTGTGATGGTGTCGTGGCGGAACTCGGTGGTCAGTTCCGACATGTCGTCGGCGTCAAGGAACTCCTGACGCTGCTCAAAGACGGCCTTGCGCTGGTCGTTCACGACGTCATCGTATTTCAGCAGGTTCTTGCGGATCTCGTAGTGCTGCTGCTCGACCCGCTCCTGCGCCTTCTTGACGGCGCCATTCAGCCAGGGGTGGCTGATCGCCTCACCCTCGGCGACCTTGAAGGTGCGCATGATCTGGTCCAGCCGGTCGCCGGCGAAGATGCGCAGCAGGTCGTCCTGGCAGGACAGGAAGAATTTCGAGACGCCGGGGTCGCCCTGGCGACCGGTCCGACCGCGCAGCTGATTGTCGATCCGGCGGCTTTCATGGCGCTCGGTGCCGAGCACATAGAGGCCGCCGGCGGCCAGAGCCTCAGCCTTCTTGACGCCGATCTCGGCCTTGATCGTCTCTTCCTCGGCCAGTTCGACTTCGGGCGTGATCTCGACGCCCATCGCGCGCTGTTCCTGGCGCCAGCGCTGCATGCGCATTTCCAGGTTGCCGCCCAGCTGAATGTCGGTGCCGCGACCGGCCATATTGGTGGCGATGGTGACCGCGCCGGGCAGGCCAGCCTCGGCCACGATGAAGGCCTCCTGCTCGTGCTGGCGCGCGTTCAGCACATTGTGCGGCACGCCCTTGCCCTTGCGGACTTCCGAGGTGAACGCGCCCTCTCCCAGCTTGTCCAGAAGCTTTATTCCCAGTGGATCCGTGGTCAGTTCGTAGCGGGTCCAGATGGTCTTGAATCGCGGACCCGTCAGATCGCGGGCCGTCTGCTCGTGCTGCGCGCCCAAGCGCATCACCTCGACTTGCCAGTCATAGGATTCGAGCAGACGCGACAGCTGTTCTGATTTCTCAATCGACACCGTGCCGACCAGAATCGGCTGGCCCGCGACATGCCGATCGGCCAGCAGCTGGACGATGGCGCCGTTCTTTTCCTCATAGGTGCGATAGATTTCGTCGTCGTGGTCGACGCGCATGACCGGGCGGTTGGTCGGAACCTCAAGCACGTCCATCTTGTAGATGTCGTGGAATTCCTGAGCCTCGGTCGCGGCCGTGCCGGTCATGCCCGACAGCTTTTCGTACAGGCGGAAATAGTTCTGGATCGTCACCGAGGCCAGGGTCTGGTTCTCGGGTTGGATCTTGACGTCCTCCTTGGCCTCGATTGCCTGATGCAGACCTTCCGACAAGCGGCGACCTTGCATCATCCGGCCGGTGAACTCGTCGATGAGGATGATCTCGCCACCCTTGATGATGTAGTCCTTGTCGCGGGTGTAGAGGGTGTTGGCCCGCACCGCCTGATTGACGTGATGGACCAGGGTGACGTTGGGAGCATCATAGAGATCCGTGGTGCCCTCGGTCAGATAATCTCCCGCCTTGAGCATGTCCTCGATCTTTTCCGACCCGAGCTCGGTCAGCAGCGCCTGCTTGCGCTTCTCGTCCAGATCGTAGGTGTCCTTGTCCTTGATTAGTTCCTTCACCAGGCCGTCGACGATCTTGTAGAGATCGGAGCGGTCCTCGGTTGGACCCGAGATGATCAGTGGGGTGCGCGCCTCGTCGATCAGGATGGAGTCGACCTCATCGACGATGGCGAAATTGTGCGGACGCTGCACCATCTCGCGCCGGTCATAGACCAGATTGTCGCGCAGATAGTCGAAGCCGAATTCGTTGTTGGTGCCATAGGTGATATCGGCGGCGTAGGACTGCTGGCGCTGGCCCTGCGACAGGCCGTTGACGATGACGCCAACTTC
>CAZITK010000039.1:0-11482 GCA_964542145.1 uncultured Brevundimonas sp. | reverse complement strand
GGCCATCGCCCGCGAGGCCCGCGACATGCACGGCGGCGCCGGCATCACCGGCGAGATGCACGTCATGCGCCACGCCATGAACCTGGAAACGGTCAACACCTATGAAGGCGCCCACGACGTCCACGCCCTGATTTTGGGCCGCGCCATCACCGGGCAGGCGGCTTTCTGAGACGGGGTCGCTATCGCTCGCGACGCGGTCTCTCGCGGCTTGAGCGGTGGGCGTCAGTCCGCCGAACGCTGGCCTATCGAGTCAGCCGCTGCATCAGGGCTCGTGTCGAGGGGTCCAGGGCCTCGGACGGGACGCCCTCCTCGACATCCATCAGGACGGCCTTGGCCAGCACCTTGCCTAGTTCGACGCCCCACTGGTCGAAGCTGTTGATCTCCCAGATGACCCCCTCGACGAAGGTCTTGTGCTCATAGAGGGCCAGAAGCGCCCCCAGGGTCTCGGGCGTCAGGGCGTCCATCATCAGGGTGCTGGAGGGGCGGTTCCCAGGAAAGGTCTTGTGCGGCGCCAGAAGCGCCGCCTCGGCGGCCTCGGCGCCCCCGGTGGTCAGCTCCGTCCACGCGTCGGCCTCGCTCTTGCCGGCCATCAGCGCCTGCCCCTGGGCCAGGGCGTTGGCCCACAGCGCCGGCTGATCCTGACCGTTCTCGCCGCGCCTCACGACGATGAACTCGACGGGGACAACATCGGGTCCCTGATGCAGTTGCTGGAAGAAGGCGTGCTGGCCATTGGTGCCAGGTTCCCCGAACACCACCGGGCAGGTCCCTCGCCCGACCGCCTTGCCGTCGCCACGAACCCGTTTGCCGTTGGATTCCATCTCCAGCTGCTGAAGGAAAGCCGGCAGGCGGCGCAGGCGGTGGGCGTATGGTGCAACCGTGCGGGCGCGCCGGCCGCGCGCATCGACGTTCCACACCTGGGCCAGGGCCATCAGGACCGGCATGTTCCGCTCAAGCTGCGTCGATCGGAAATGGTTGTCCATGGCGGCGGCCCCGGCCAGAAGACGCCGGAACGCCTCCCCGCCCAGGCCGATGACGCAGGACAGGCCGACCGCCGACCATAGGGAATAGCGACCGCCCACCCAGTCGCGGAAACCGAAGGTGCGTCCGCAACCGAAGGCCTGGGCGCGTTCCGGCGCCGCCGTGACCCCGACCAGGTGCGAGCGGATGTCCGCTCCGTTCAGCCCGGCCTCAAGCCAGGCCTTGGCGCGCTGGGCGTTGACGAGGGTTTCCTGGGTGGTGAAGGTCTTGGAGACGACGATCACCAGGGTTTCGGCCGGATCGAGCCCGGCCAGGGCCTCGGCCATGTCGCCGTCGTCGATATTGGCCACGAAGCGAATTTCGAGGGCCGGCTCCAGGGGTTTCAGCGCCTCCCACACCAGACGCGGCCCCAGGTCCGAACCGCCGATCCCGATATGGACCACGGCGCGGATCGGGCGGCCGACGGCGGCGGTGATCTCGCCCGCGCGAACCGCCTCGGCATAGTCGACCATGGCCTGCCGGGTCGCCTCGACCTCGCGTGAAACCGGCTCGCCCAAGGCCTGATAGTCGGCCCCGTCGACGGCCCTGAGCGCGGGGTGCAACACCGCCCGGCCCTCGGTGGAGTTGACCGCTTCGCCGCCGAACAGGGCCTCGCGCCGCGCCTCGACCTCCGCGGCCCGCGCCAGAGCCAGAGCCGCCAACAGCCCCTCCAGCCCGAACCCCTGTTTCGACAGGTCGGCGACCAGCCCCGCCGCCTCGACCGTCAGCCGTTCGACCCGGCCCGGATCCTTGTCGAAATGATCCCGGATCGTCTGATCCGCTTCCGCCTCGGCCGCGCGGTCCAGCTCGGTCCAGGCGTCGGTCATGGCGGGCGATGTCGGCATGGGTCTTGCTCCATAGCGGTGCGGGAAAGCTCCCGTTTACGGCTCGGGTCTAAACCGGAGCAACACGAAAGGGTTCGATGTCATGTCCTGCGGATTGCTGATCGCCGCCTCCCTGTTCCTGGTCGATCCGGCCTCGATCCCTGCGGATCACGCCGCCCCGGCCGCCGCCGAGGCGTCCATCTCCGTGGCTTCCGAGCCGCTCTTCGGCGCCATCGTGTCCCGCTCGAGCGCCCTGGTGGCTCAAGTTGATGGCTGGATAGCGGCGGATGCAGCTTTCGACGCAGACGAGTTCGCCGCCTTCAAGGCACGCACGGTCGAGCTGGCCGCCCTGGACATGCAGGGCCACGTGACCCTGCGCGAGCGCAATATCGACGGCGACCTGAAATGCATCCTGCGCGGCATCGCCGAGGACATGCCCGTCAAGGTCGGCGCGGTCGAGGCGGCCGCCGACGCCGACGCGCGCCGCTTGGCGCTCAGCGACCTGCGCTACCTCCTGAACGACAATGTTGAGGTCGTTCTCGCGCCGCCCGCCCCGCCGGTCTGATCCGTCGAGGCGGACGCTCCTGATCGTCTACACCAGTTCGTCCTGGAACTTGATGGCGCAGCCATAGGGCTGGACATAAGGCGTCTCGGGCGCGCGACCGGCGGCGTGAGCCTCCAGGGCCAAGGTCAGATAGTTGGTCGCGCCTTCCAGATCCGCCACATCCGACGTGGGTCGATCGTCGATCGCGCCGGCGTAGATGATCCGGCCCTCTTCATCGATGACCCGCATGTCCGGGGTGGTCTTGGCGTCATACTGACGCCCTACCTGACCAGTCGGATCGAGCAGCAGGTGGTTGGCTCCGGCGGTATTGCGATCGGACCAGGCTCGAGCTTCGGCCCCATCCACATAGCCCTGCTCGCCCGGAGCCGAGGAGATCAGCGTCAGCCACACCACCCCGTCCTCGACGGCGGCGCGCTGCAGTCCCTGCATGGCGCCCGAGTTGTAGTATTTCTGGACATAGGGACAGCCCTCGTTGGTCCATTCCAGCACGACCACCCGCCCGCGGAAATCGGACAGACGACGCTGGACGCCCTCGGAGTCCACCAGGGTGAAGTCGGGCGCCAGATTCGTCGCCGCTGCGCCGTCCGCGCTGACGGGTGCGGTGGAAGCGCCGGTCGGGGTGGCGGTCTGCTCGCCGCAGGCGGCCAGCGCGACTACGGAGGCCGCGAGCATGGCCAGGCGCAATGGAGACGGGATTCTCATGATAGACTTCCTTCTCGGGCTTCGGTGAGGGCGGAGGTGACGGCCCCTGGGGTCAGGATCTGCGGCAGGACACGCGGCTCGTCGTCGTCGGGGCCATAGAGGAGATAGAGGGGGACGCCGGAGCGACCGTGTCGTTCCAGCTCGCGCGCGATAGGCGCGTCCCTCAGCGTCCAGTCCCCGACCAGATAGACGGCGTCGTAACGCTGGAAGGCCTCGGCCGTGCCGCGCCTCTGGATCGCCGCGCGCTCATTGACCTTGCAGGTCAGGCACCAGTCGGCGGTGAAGTTGACGAACACCACCTTGCCCTCGGCCTGCGCGGCCGCCACCGCCTCGGGCGACCAGGCGACGCCGGGCAGGACGCCTTCCTCATAGCCGGACGGACCGCCGTTCGCCGCCGGGCGCGCCGCCGCCGCCCAGGCCAGGCCGCCGGACAGGGTCAGACCCAAGGCCAGGGCGCTGACCATCATCGGCCGTTTCGGTCCGTCCGCGCGGCCCAGGGCCCAGAGGGCCAGGGCCAGGGCGACGCCGGCTCCAATCAGCAGGCCCAGGGCCAAGGCGTCGGTCTGGCGCGCGAATACCCAGGCCAGCCATAGGGCGGTGAGGTACAGCGGCACGGCCAGCCAGCGTTGCAGCCGGATCATCCACGGGCCAGGTCGGGGCATGCGGCGCATGATCGCCGGAGTCAGGCTGACGATCAGATAGGGCAGGGCTAGGCCCAGGCCCAGGGCCAGGAAGATCGCCATGGCCTCAACCGCCGGCAGGGTCACCGCCAGGCCCAGGGCCACGGCCATGAAGGGCGCGGTGCAGGGCGCGGCAACCACCACGGCCAGAACCCCGGTGAGGAAGGACTGGGCGCCGGGCGGCAGGCGGCGGGCCTTGCTCTCGGCCACGCCCGCGAGGGCCTGGGCCCCGCCGCCGACGTGATAGAGGCCCGACAGGTTCAACCCCACCGCCAGCATCAGCAGGGCCAGTCCGGCGATCACCGGCGGGCTCTGCAGCTGAAAGCCCCAGCCGACCGACTGGCCCGCTGCCCTCAGCGTCAGGAGGGCTCCGGCCAGAAGCGCGAAGGTCGAGAGCACGCCCAGCAGAAAAGCCAGGCCGTCGCGGCGGGCGGCGGCGGGATCATGGGCGCCCTTGGCGAGGCCCGCCGCCTTCATGGCCAGTACGGGAAAGACGCAGGGCATGAGGTTCAAGACCAGCCCGCCCAGCAGGGCGAACAACAGCGCCGTGGGCAGTCCGAGCGACGCCGTGGCCCCGGCGTCGGGATCGGCCAGGTCGCCGCCGCCTGTCGTCCCGGCCAGGGCCTCGCCCGGCACTGCGGATATCTCCCAGGCTCCAACATCGGTCCACAAGAGGCCCTCGACCGGCGCCGTCGGCTGGGCGAGACGCAGAACGCCGCCAGGGGCCAGGGACAAGCTGAGGCCCTGCGGGCCGCGCTCGCCCGGTTGGGCCGAGGGGTGATCGACCTGGCCGCCGACGAAGGGAAAGAACCAGGCCTGACGCGCCTTTGCCAGTCCGGCGCCGGCCACGCTGAGCGTCAATCGCCCGTCTCCGCCGGGCGTAATCCGCGCCTCGAAATCACCAGGACCGGGGGCGGAGGTCAGCGCCGATTGAATGGCGGCACCGTGCGTGGCCTCAAGAGGCGGCGTCCCGTCGCCAACCGTCAGGTCCAGCCCCAGGACCAGCTCGTCCGGCACGCACATCTGGTCGCTGCACACCATGAACAAGGCCGTGGCGCGCAGCGCTAGGACGTCGCCGGCCCTGGCGCCTGCGGGAATGTCGATCGGGACGGGCAAGAAAACCTGACCCGAATATCCGAAGTTCATCAGGCTCTGCAGGCGTTGGCGTTCGGGCGTAGGCCAGATGATTTCCCCGGCTTCCACTTCTCCAGGCAGGGACCAGCTGAGAGTTGTCGCTCCCCCGGAATCCCCGGGATTGCGCCAGTACGTGTGCCAGCCAGGTTCGATGTCCTGACGGATGGCGACAATGGCGGTCGATCCGGGCGTGGCCCAGCGGCTCATCGGGACAAGCTCGGCGGTGATACGCGGCGTCGAGCGCGGTCCCGTCGCGGCGCCGCCCGTTTCTCCGCCCGGGTTGGCGCGGGCCAGGGAGGCCCAGGCCGTCGATCCCGCGGACGGCTGGGATGTCGGGGAGGTCGACTGAAGGGGCGTGGCCGCGCCGGTCACGGGGCTCGCCACAAGGACGAGCGCCCCCGCAAGACCGCCCAGAATAGATGAAAGCCGCATCATCCGGGCCAATCTAGCCGTCCGCGACGTCCCCGCCCAGACAGCCTGGCCGCGTCAGCGCGACGCGGCCTCGACCCAGACCTCGGTGCGGCGGCGCATCGGTTCGGGACGGCCATCCGAGGACACCGCGCCTTCGGCTCCTCGCGCCTCGACCTCGAAGATCGGCGCCGGCCAGCCGGCCATGGCGAAGGCTTCGGCGACAGTCGCCGCGCGCCGCTCCGACAAGACCTGATTGGCCGCCGGCGCGCCCGTGGCCGAGGCCAACCCGGTCACCCGCACGCGCCGGATGTCGCAAGCCGACAACTGGGTCGCCGTGAGGCGGATCAGGTCGCGCGCCGGCGCCGTCAGCTGCGCCTGGCCCTCCCGGAAATAGATTTCGAAGCTCCGCTCGACGCATTGAGACGGGTCAGCAACCAGCTGGGCCCGCTCACGATAAACCTCGTATCCCCCTCCACACCCCGCCATCGTAGCCGCGCTTATCAGCGCAAACCCAACATTCAGTCGCATTCCACCCTCCCAAGCCATCCACCGCGCCGCACGAAAAGGGCGACGCATCGTCACGCGCCGCCCTGTCCGTGCCTTGGATCACGCTCTCGATGGAGCCCGATACTCAGTAACGGCGCGACCCGTCTTCCCAGTAGCACTCCGTTTGGCGGTTGTCGTAGCAATAGTAGTACCGCCCGCGGTTGTCGCGATAACGTTGCTGGTTGATGCGGTCCTGGCCCGAGCCGCGCACAGCCCCGATGGCGCCGCCGACGGCCGCACCGGCGAGGGTCGCTTCCGTGTCGCCGCCGAGCAGCTGGCCGGCGGCCGCGCCGATGGCCGCGCCAATGGCGCCCTGACGAGTGGCTTCATTCATGCCGCCGCCGCCGTAACCATACGGGTCGCTAGCGCAGGCGCTCACGAGCAGGCCGGCCCCGGCCACCGCGATGAGGAACTTTTTCATAGTCGTTCGTCCTTGTTGAGGTCGCGTTTTCCAACCCCCGTGCCAGGACTGAACGTCGCGGCATGACGCGGGTTCCCCCCTACGGCCACGCTTTCTTCCCAATGAGGAGAGGGCGAGGGGGAACGGCGTCATACTCGCGCACGTTCGGCTCGGCATGACTGACACGCTGATCGAAGCGGAGCCTGCGCCCCAGGCTGACCGTCCGACCCTCACGCCGCACACACCGCTGAAGCGCGTCGCGGTTCTGGTCAACGCCTTGTCGGGTAGCGTCGGACCCAAGGCCGTCGCCGATGTCGAGGCCATTCTGATGGAGTTTGGCCTGGAGGGGTCGGTCGTACCGCTGGAATCCGGACGCTTCGAAGACCAGATCTCCCAAGCCATTGAGGACCGGCCCGACGTGCTGTTCGTCCTGGCTGGCGATGGGACGGCGGGTGCCGTAGCGGGTCGTTCCGGTCGCGAAGGGCCGATGATCGCACCACTGCCTGGCGGCACGATGAATATGCTGCCTCGGGCGCTCTACGGCACCGCGGATTGGAAGGCCGCCCTGCGCAAAGCACTGTCGGAGGGCGAACCGCAGTGGATTTCCGGCGGCACAGTCGAGGGTCACGCCTTCTACTGCGCTGCCATCCTGGGAGCGCCCGCCCTGTGGGCGCCCGCCCGGGAGGCCTTACGCGAACACAAGCTAAGACGCGCCTGGCAATACGGAATCCGCGCGTTTCGTCGGGCCTTCTCAGGGCGGTTGCGTTGTAGTCTGGACGGGGGGCCGAGACGTCGGGCTGAGGCCCTCGTCCTGATCAGTCCCATGATTTCGCGCGCGCTCGAGGATCCAGTCGGGCTGGAGGCCGCGGTGATGAGCCAGGAGACCGCCACCGACGGGTTTCGCCTCGCCGTCACCGCCCTGTTCAGCGACTGGAGAAACGACCCGGCGGTGAAAACGCAGCCTGTGCGCGTGGCTGAAGCCTGGGGCCGTTCCACCATTCCGGCGGTGTTGGACGGCGAGACGGTGCGACTGCGCGACCGAGCGCGGATCGAGTTCACCCCGCGCGCCTTTCGCGCTCTGGTCCCCCGGCCCGCAGCGGCGGAGTCGACGGTTTGACGATCCGGCGCATCCTGCACTTGTCCGACGTCCACTTTGGTTGCGAGGACAAGGCGGCGGTCGAAGCCGCCACGGCCTACTGCCACGACACGGCCAACGACCTGGTGCTCGTCAGCGGCGACATCACCCAGAGAGGCTATGGTCGTGAATTCGCCGCCGCCGGCGCTTGGCTGCGCGCCTTGCCGGAGCCGGTTTTCGTCATCGTCGGCAATCACGACGTACCTTACTGGGATGGGATCGCTCGCCTTTTTCACCCTTGGCGCTCGTTTGAACGGGCCACCGGCCATCCGGCGCATGACCACGAGCACAGCCGCGAAGGCATTATGGTCCGTGGGGTTGTCACCGCGCGCGGCTGGCAGATGCGACTAAATTGGTCCAAGGGCGTGATCGACCTGGATCAAACCCGGCGAGCTGCGGAGGCGCTGAAGGCCGCGCCGGCCGGCACCTTGCGCATCCTCGCCTGCCATCACCCGCTGATCGAGATGATTGGCACGCCCATGACCGGCGACGTTCGGCGCGGCGAAGCGGCGGCGACCATCTTCGCCGAGGCCGGGGTGGATCTGATCGTCTCCGGACACGTTCACGTGCCGTTCGCGGTACCGGTGCAGCTTGGCGACGGCTGTTCCTACGCCGTGGGCTGCGGAACGCTGTCGCACCGCGAGCGCGGCGCGCCGCCCAGCTTCAACCGAATCGAATGGGACGACGATCAGATCATCGTCACTGCTGTGGCCTGGGACGGAAAAGCCTTCGCCGACTGGCAGACGTGGACCTTGGCGCGCCGCAAGGATACTCAGAACCCCGCTTTCGATCCCGAGATCGATATGCGCCCGGCTGAAGCCATTCCTGGCCCCTGAGGATGGTGGGTCACGGTCCGACGCCCGGATCCGCCTAAGGCGACGCACTCCGGTTAGCGCTCCTCATCGAAACGGCCCTCGACCAAGGCCGCCAGGGCGTCGACGGCCTGCTGGGCGTCCGGTCCCTCGGCCTCGATCTCGATGCCGCAGCCGATGCCGGCGCCCAGCATCAGCAGCCCCATGATCGAGCGGGCGTCCACGGTCTGATCGTCCCGCGAGACCCGCACCTCGCTGTCAAAGCTGGACGCCAGCTTGACGAATTTTGCCGAGGCCCGGGCGTGCAGACCTCGGGTGTTGCAGATGGCGGCGGACCGCCGCACGATTTCGCTCATTTTTCGCCCATCAGCACCCAGGAGGCGATGGAAATATACTTGCGCCCGGCGTCCTGAGCATGGGCCACGCAGGCCTCCAGCGGCTCGCGTCCGCGCACGCTGGCCAACTTGATGAGCATGGGCAGGTTCAGCCCGGCTATGACCTCAGCCTTGGTCTGTTCCATCACGGAAATGGCCAGGTTGGATGGCGTGCCCCCGAACATGTCGGTCAACAGGATGACGCCCTTGCCGGTATCGACCGCGGCGGCGGCCTCCACGATGTCGCGACGGCGTCGCTCCATGTCGTCATCAGGCCCGATGCCGATGGCCGCGACCCCGCGTTGGGGGCCTACGACGTGCTCCATCGCCGAGAGAAACTCTGAGGCCAGGCCCCCGTGGGTGACGATGACCAGGCCGATCATGACGTTCGCAAATCCCGCCCCCGTGGCGCGGCCGCTAGGTCCGCCTAGCTCGCCAAGTGCGGCCTTTTAGGTCAATCGATCGCCGAACGGAAGCGCGAGAACGCCGCAGCCGCCTTGTCCGCAGCCGATGGCTCCAGAGGCCTAAGCCGTATGAGAGGCAGCATATGGCCGGCCAAAGTCATGGTTTCGTTCGCAGGCATCCGTTCCGGCGACTCGGTTTGACAGCCCACCGCCAAAACCAGGCGCGTCAAGGGCAGGGCACATCGATCGACGACACCCAGCCCCCGAATCTCCATTCGCCGGGCGACGGTCTCCGGCGCTCGAGCGTAGAGCCGTCCCCCTGACGCAAAGATTTCGGCGTAGTCGTCGGCGACCAGCCGCCAGCCGCGCCCCATCAGCCGCAGCACCAGGTCGCTCTTGCCCACGCCGGACGGTCCGGTCAGCATCAGTCCGGCCCAGCCGCCATGCGCGCCCGGAACCCAGCGCGCCGTCACGGTGGCGTGCATGGCGGGCGGGTTCACGACGTTTCCGGCAGGGCGACGACGAAACGCGCTCCGAGTACGCCGCCCTGGGGGTCCAATCGATTCTCGGCCGTCACCCGACCGCCATGCGCCTCGACGATCTGGCGGGTGATGGATAAGCCCAGCCCGGAATTGTCGCCGAACTTCGTTCCCTTGGGCCGCGAGGTGTAAAAGCGCTCAAACACCGTTTCCAGGTTCTCGGGCGGAATGCCGGGACCGTCGTCTTCGACCACGATACGAAGAGAAAGAGCTTCTCCAGCTGCCCGCTCAAGGGTCACGGTCACAGCCGCGTCGGCCGGGCTGAAGGAGCGGGCATTGTCGATCAGATTGCGCACCACCTGGCTCAGCGGGCCTTCACGTCCGGCTACGTGACGGGTCGTCTTCGACCCTCTGCCTCTGCCCTCGATGCGATCAAAGAGCTCAACCCGGGGTTCTCCGTCCTTCGCCGTCGCCTGATAGAGCGCGGTGACCTCCGCGAGCAACCTGCCGATATCCACTGGCCGCGGCGCATCGCGACTGAGTTCTGCGTCCAGGCGCGAGGCGTTGGAAATATCGGTGATCAATCGGTCCAGCCGTCGGACGTCGTTTTGAACCAGGGCTGTCAGTCGCGCCTTCTTTTCAGGATCCGTGACCAGTTCCAAAGTCTCCAGCGCCGAGCGAATCGAGGTCAGGGGATTCTTGATTTCGTGCGAAACATCGGCGGCGAACGCCTCGATCGCATCCATCCGGTCCGACAGGGTGGCGGTCATGGTCTCCAGCGAACGCGCCAGTGAGCCGATCTCATCCTTGCGATCCTCGAGATCGGGCAGGGAAATGGCCCGGGCGCGCTGCATCCGCACCTGGTCCGCCGCCGAGGACAGTCTGAGGATCGGTCGAGCGACGAACAGATGGATCAGCAGGGACGTCAGCAGCGTCACCGCAACCGCGACCAGCGCGAACGGGATTAGGGCGCGCCGCTGAGCGTCCAGAGTTTCATCCACGTCGCCCGCTTCGATGGTAAGGACGCCCAGGACCGCTTGAACGTGGCGAATGGGAATGGAGACCGACACGACCCGCTCGCCCGCCTCGTTGCGCCGAACGACAGCCTGAGGTTGGCCGGAAAGGGCAGCCTCGACCTCGCCGGCAAGGACCGTCTCGGCCTGCTCGCGATGCTGTTGCGACCGGCGGTGGTCGGCATCGACGGGCGCCACAGGCGTTCGAGCCGGAAGGGCGGGAGGCAGGGGCTCACCCTGGATGCGGCTCGAGACCGTGTAACTGTCGGCGATGGGATAACCCTCGGCGTCGAAAATGCGCGCGCGCTGACCCCGCGGAATGTAGATGTCGAGCAAGGCTTCCGAAGCCAGTTGCGGATTGAGATAGGGCTGGGGGTCGCCGGCCGTCACACCCCCGTCCGACAGCAGTTCGGCCAGAAGCTGTGCTTGGGACGACAGCGACTCCAGCCGCGCGTCGATCAACCCCCGGCTCCACTGGTTCAGGGCCAGGGCCCCTCCCAGCAAAATCAGCAGGCTGAGCAGGTTGAGAGCAAGAATCAGCCCGCCCAGGCGCGATCCCGGAAAGCGCCAATGGCGGCTTCGCCGTTCCGGCCGCGCGCGGGTTTCAGCTCTCCCGGTATCGGTAGCCGACGCCATACAGGGTCTCGATCGCGTCGAACTCGGGATCCACGGCGCGGAACTTCTTCCTCATGCGCTTGACGTGGCTGTCGATGGTGCGGTCATCGACATAGACTTGGTCGTCATAGGCCGCATCCATCAGATTGTCCCGACTCTTCACGAAACCGGGGCGTTGGGCCAGCGACTGCAGTAACAGGAACTCGGTGACCGTCAGCTTCACCGGCACCCCGTCCCAGGTCGACTCGTGACGCGCCGGGTCCATCGAGAGCTTGCCGCGCTTGATGGCCTTGCCCGAGCCTTCGGTCGCGACCGGCTCGGCCGCCTGGCCGTCGGCTCCGGTGCGGCGTAGCAGGGCCTTGACCCGCTCG
>CAZITK010000038.1:0-11843 GCA_964542145.1 uncultured Brevundimonas sp. | reverse complement strand
TCGTCACCGCCTGCGCCACCGGGGCCCACGCCATCGGCGACGCGGCGCGGATGATCGCCATGGACGACGCCGACGTCATGGTCGCCGGGGGGGCCGAGAGCTCGATCGTGCCCATCGGCATCGCCGGCTTCCTGGCCTGCAAAGCGTTGTGCACCGCCTCCAACGACACGCCCCAGGCGGCCAGCCGCCCCTACGACCGGGCCCACGCCGGCTTCGTCATGGGCGAGGGCGCCGGCATCATGGTGCTGGAGGAGTACGAGCACGCCAGGGCGCGCGGCGCGAAGATCTACGCCGAGGTCGTCGGCTACGGCATGAGCGGCGACGCCTACCACATCACTGCCCCGTCCGAGGACGGAGAGGGGGGCTACCGCGCCATGAAGGCGGCTCTGAAGCGCGCCGGCCTGTCGCCTTCGGACCTCGACTATGTCAACGCGCACGGCACCTCGACCATGGCCGACTGGATAGAGCTGCGCGCCATCGAGCGGCTGGTCGGCGACCACGCCAAGGAGCTGGCGGTCTCCTCGACCAAGTCCATGACCGGCCACCTGCTGGGCGCCGCCGGGGCAATCGAATGCATCTTCTCGGTGCTGGCCATCCGCGACCAGACGGCGCCGCCGACCATCAATCTGGACGACCCCGAGCACGAGACGCACATCGACCTGGTCCCGCACAAGGCCAAGGCCAAGGCCATCGAGGTCGCCATGTCCAACAGCTTCGGCTTTGGTGGCACCAACGCCTCCGTCATCTTCAAGCAGATCGCGTGAGGCCGTTCTGGCGACGCGACGGGGTCGAGGGGCGACGCGGCCCAGCGGCGTGGCTGCTGGGCGCCACGGCGACCCTCAGCGTCTTTCTGATCATCACCCTGGCCAGCCTGTGGGTGGTCTACTGGGGCCCCGGTCCCAGCGCGCTCGAGGGCGACGAGACCATCGTCGTCCTCCCTTCCGGTTCGGGCGTGGCCGCCATCGGGGCGCGGCTGAAGGATGCAGGCGTGATCCGCTCCACCGACACCTTCCGCGCGGCCGTCAGCCTGAGCGGCGCCGACCGCCGTATCCGCGCGGGGGAATACCGCATCCCGTCGCGCACGTCCTTGTCCGGCGTGGTCGACATGCTGGTCAGCGGCCGGGTGGTCCGCCACTTCGTGACCATTCCCGAGGGCTGGTCCTCTGCTCAGGCCGTGGACATCCTGATGCGCGAAGAGGTGCTGACCGGCGAGGTCGCCGAGACGCCGGCCGAGGGCTCCCTATGGCCCGAGACCTATGAAATCACGCGCGGCGAGACCCGTGCCTCGGTCGTGCGACGGATGCAGCAGACCCATGAGCGCAACCTGTCGGAACTTTGGGCTGCCGCACGCGGCCCGCGCAGCGTGGTCCGCACACCGGAAGAGGCGGTGATCCTGGCCTCGATCGTCGAGAAGGAGACCGCCGTGGCGGCCGAGCGGCCGCGCGTGGCCGCGGTCTTCTCCAACCGTATCCGTCAGGGCATGCGGCTGGAGAGCGATCCCACCGTGGTCTATGGCGTCAGCAAGGGCCGCCCCCTGGGCCGCGGCCTGCGTATGTCCGAGCTCCAGACCAACACCCCCTGGAACACTTATCTGAACGGCGGACTGCCCCCGACGCCCATCGCCAACCCCGGCCGCGAGGCGATTCTGGCCGTTCTGGATCCGCCGGCGTCGGACGAGTTCTTCTTCGTGGCCGACGGCACAGGGGGCCACGCCTTCGCCCGGACCTTCAGCGAGCACCTGGTCAATGTCGCCCGCTGGCGTCAGATCGAGGCCCAGCGGCGCGTGGACGGCGACGGGACCGAGGGCGCCGCCCCCCCCGCCGTTCTGCCTGGCGGAGAACAGTCGGTGGACGAGGCCGCCGGGCCGGCTCCATCTGTGGAAAGCACGGGGCGGGCGAAGATCACCCTCTTGGACCCCGGCGCATGAGGGCCCTGTCCGGCATGACCGGCTTTGGCCGGGCCGAGGGCGCGCTTGGCGACTGGAACTGGATGGTCGAGGCCCGCTCGGTCAACGGTCGATCGCTCGAGGTGCGGTTTCGCGGCCCGCCCGGTTTCGACGCCTTGGAAAGGGCTGCGCGCGACGCCGCCCAGGCCCGCCTGGCGCGAGGACAGGTCAACGTCAGCGTGCAAGCCAGAAGAACGGTCGGGCAGGGGGCTCTGGCGATCAACCGCGAGGCCCTGAACCAGTATCTGGCTCTGTCGCGGGAGTTGGAGGCCGCCGGCGTCGCCCCCGCCACCGCCCACGGACTGCTCGCCCTGCGCGGCGTGGTCGAGACGGCCGAGGAGGCGGACGACCCCGAGGCCCTGGCGGCCGTCCAGACCGCCATCGCGGCTGACATCGCCCGCGCCCTCGACGCGTTGAAGACCGCGCGCGAAGGGGAGGGCGCGGCCCTTCGGCCCCTGATCCTGGGCTTCGTCGACGGCATCGCCGCCCTGGTCGATCACGCCGAAGGCGAGGCCGCCGCCCAGACCGACGCCATTCGCGACCGCTTCACACGGCGCATGCGCGAACTGGCGCCCGAGATCGAGGGGCCGGAAGACCGCATCGTCACCGAGGCCGCCGCCCTGGCGGTCCGCGCCGACGTGCGCGAGGAGATCGACCGCCTGAAGGCCCACGTCGCCGCCGCCCGCGACCTGATCGGCGCCCCGCCGACGGGGCGCAAGCTGGACTTTCTGATGCAGGAGTTCATGAGGGAGGCGAACACCCTGTGCTCCAAGTCCGCGACCACGGCCCTGACCGCTGTGGGCCTGGAACTGAAGGCCACCATCGAGCAGCTGCGCGAGCAGATTCAGAATGTCGAATGACCGCACGCCCCGTCGGGGCGTCCTCCTGATCGTCGCCAGTCCGTCCGGCGCGGGCAAGACATCGCTGTGCCGCCGGCTGATGGCCGACCACGGCGGGCTGGAGCTGTCCGTCTCCATGACCACCCGGCCGATCCGTCCGGGCGAGGTGGCCGGACGCGATTACAATTTCGTCGACGACGGCGAGTTCGACCGGCTGGTCCAGGCCGACGCTTTTCTGGAATGGGCCAATGTGCATGGGGCCCGATACGGCTCGCCGCGCGGGCCCATCGACCGGGCTCTGGCCGAGGGGCGCGACGTCCTGTTCGACATCGACTGGCAGGGCGCCCGCGACATCGCCGTGAAATGCCCCGACGATGCGGTGCGGGTATTCATCCTGCCGCCAAGCCTGGCCGAACTGCGCCGGCGCTTGGTGACCCGCTCACAGGACGCCGAGGAAGTCATCGAGCGCCGCATCAAGAACGCCAAGGTCGAAATCGAGCACTGCGGTGACTTCGACTACATCTTCGTCAATGATGACTTCGACCGCAGCTACGCCGAATTGGCCCACATCTACCACGCCGAACGCTCCAGGCGAGCGCGGAATCTATGGGTCGATCCCTATCGCGAAGCCCTTCTGGCTGAACAGGTCTGAGACAGCGTCTGGCTCGGTGGCTTGATATTCCTGGGGCCGGGCCGGCATGGTGATCAGAAGGCTCGACCGCACGTGGAGGCGACATGGATGCCCTGAATCAACTGCTGTCGCCGGTCGGGGTCGAGGACTTCGGGCGTGACCATCACGACAGATCGGTACTGCACATCCCCGCTGACGACGCCGGCTCCAAGCGGGAAGTGCTGCCTTGGTCGCAGTTCAACGCCTTGCTGTCCCAGGCCGCCCTTTGGACGCCTGGCAATCTGCGAATGATGTCCGACAACGCGCCTGTGCCGCTGGAACGCTACTGCTCGAACGTCCAGACTCAGGCGGGGGAAACGCTGCGTCCTGATCCTCGCAAGCTGGAGGTCATGATGTCATCGGGCGCCAGCCTGATCGTCAATGACGTCCACACCCTGACGCCCGACCTGGCTCGAGTGGCCGCCATGCTGTCGCGCGAATACGCCGCCTCTGTCGCCGCCAACGTCTATTGCTCCTTTCAGGGCGTTCAGGCGTTTGGCACCCACTTCGACCTGCACGATGTCTTCGTCGTCCAGACTGAGGGGACCAAGCTGTGGCGCTTCTACGAGGCGCGCGCCGAGAGTCCTGTCGACTTCCCGATGTCCCCAGAGGACACACGGATGTGGTTTCTTCAGACCCGGGGCCAGGTGACGCACGAAGTGAAGATGCGGGCGGGGGATGTTCTCTATGTTCCGCGCGGCCAGTACCACGACGCCCTGGCCCAGGACGGGGCCTCTCTGCATGTAACCTTCTCGGTCACACCGCTCTACGGCCGCATCATGTTCCGGTTGCTGGAACAGGCGGCGCTGCAAAATCCCGCCTTTCGTCTCTCCTTCCCGCCTGCCTGGCAGGACGGAGGACGCGCCCTCCAGGCGCGCCTCACCGAGCTGGGCCAGCACCTGGCCCGGCTTGCGGCGCACCCCGCCTTTCGCGACGAGGTCGCCATGGCTCAGGAGCGTCTGGTTCAACACCCCCCCGCCTTCAGCCTGCCTGATCGCAAGCCCTTGACCGCCTACCGACCCACTTCGATGTCGCCGCCGGCCTTCGAGGGGCCCGTCGCCCACGCCATGGCCTGGGCTTTTTCGCAACGCCGCTTTTTGCTTGAAGACCTGATCGCCCAATTCGATTTCGTTGATCCCGCCAACATCCGCCAGGCCGTCGAAGCCGCTGTTGAGGGCGGCGCGCTCGAAAAAGCGGCCTAGCCGCCGCTCAAGACATCGGATTGGCGGGAGGGGTGGGGCCGGGAGGCAGCGGGATGAACTCCTCCGAATCGAGATCCGGCAGCTTCATCCGGCCCGCTCGCCAATCTGCTTTGGCCTGCTCGATCCTCTCTTTCGAGGACGACACGAAATTCCAGTCGATGAACCGCGGCCCGACTGGCTCGCCGCCCAAAGCCATGACAATGGAGGGCTGAAGGGCGCTGATTGTCGCCGCCTGGCCGGGCGAGAACACCAGCATCTCGCCCTGTTCGAATCTGCGCCCCTCCACCTCGACCGCGCCGGTTGCGACATAGAGGGCGCGCTCGGGATATTCGGCCGGAAGGCTTGCCCGCGCGCCCGCCTCCAGTTCCCAGTGGATGTAGAACATGGGCGAGTGGGTCCGCACACGAGCTTGAAGCCCAAGGGCGCGACCCGCCACGAGCCGACCCCAGACCCCCTTGTCTTCGAAGATCGGGAGATCGACGGCGGGATGATGAACGAACGCGGGATCTCCCTCTTCATCGGCTTCCGGCAGGGCGACCCAAGCCTGGATGCCATCCATTCGCCCCCCTACCTGGCGCGCCTTTTCGAAGCGTTCCGAATGGGTGATCCCGCGTCCAGCCGTCATCCAGTTGACCTCGCCAGGCCGGATCGGCTGCTCGGACCCCACGCTGTCGCGATGCATGATCTCGCCTTCGAACAGGTAGGTCACGGTTGACAGACCGATATGCGGATGCGGTCGCACATCGACATCGTTCGGAATTCCAGGCTCGAAGTCCACCGGCCCCATATGGTCGAAGAAGATGAAGGGGCCGACCATCCGCCTCTTCGCGTAGGGAAGAACGCGCCCGACCTCGAAACCTCCGAGATCGCGGCGTCGCTGCCTGATCACCATTTCCAACATGATCGTCGGGACTCCGAACTAAAGATCGAGCTCAGCCATGCAGGCTTCGGGCGGTTTCGGCGACGAGACGGCCCTGGAAGCGCGCGCCGTCCAGTTCGTTCTCGCTCGGCATACGCTCGCCCTGGCCGCCGGTGATGGTGGTGGCGCCGTACGGTGCGCCGCCCGTCACCTCATCAAGGGTCATCTGACCCTGCCAGCTGTACGGCAGCCCAACGATCACCATGCCGAAATGCATGAGATTGGTGAGCACCGAGAACAAGGTGGTCTCCTGTCCGCCATGCTGGGTCGCGGTCGAAGAGAAGGCGGCGCCGACCTTGCCGTTCAAGGCGCCGCGGGCCCACAGGCCTCCGGTCTGATCCAGAAAGCTGGCCATCTGCGACGCCATCCGGCCGTAGCGGGTGCCCACGCCGACGATGATCGCGTCATAGGTCTCGAGTTCTTCGACGGTTGCGATCGGCGCCGCCTGATCCAGCTTGTAACCGGCGCCTCGCGCGACCTCTTCGGGCACGGTTTCCGGAACCCGCTTGATGACGACATCCGAACCGTCGACCGAGCGAGCGCCTTCGGCGACGGCTTGGGCCATCGCCTCGATGTGACCGTAGGTGGAATGATAGAGCACGAGAATCTTGGCCATGACGAGGTCCTTGATGGCGGATGACGAAAACGCGGGGGATCGGTCGTTAGCTGGCGGGGGTCTTGGTGGTGGTGCGAGGCTCGGCGGCTTCGGACGCGCCGCTGCTGTAGGTGCTGCCCTGCCGGTTTCGCCCCGGAGCCGGTCGCCCCTCCAGAGGCGGCAGCGCCATGGCCTCGTCGAGATCCAGAGCCACACCCTTGGCGACCCGGCGGCCGTAGTCCTCGTCGCAGTGCCACCAGTGCCAGATCATGCGCAGGGCGATCTCGCGTGGGCACTGTTTGAGATCATCGACCATGTTGGCGATCAGGTCGTCGCGCTCCCAGTCCTCGAAGCTGCGATACCGTTCGCCGGCCTGCGTGTAGTCATCGGCGGTGCGGGTGGTCTGATAGCGCCCGAGATGACCCTCCACCCACTGGTGGTGGTCGGCCTCGGGCCGGGGCGCTTCCCGCAGACCGCCCATGGCGCTGGGCTCGTAGTTCACGTGCGGGTTATCGCCGGCCTGGTCGACGGCGTAGGTCATCTGTCCGTCGCGCTGATTGGTGCGTGGCCTGGCCGCTTCCTGCGGCGCATTCACGGGCAGCTGCAGATAGTTGGGCCCGACGCGATAACGCTGGGTGTCTGAGTAGGAAAGGGTACGGCCCTGCAGCATCTTGTCGTCGGAGAAATCGACGCCGTCGACGAGCACGCCTGTTCCAAACGCTGACTGCTCCGCCTCGGCGAAAAAGTTGTCGACGTTGCGGTCCAGCACCATCCGCCCGACCGGAAGGAGAGGGAACTGGTCCTCGGGCCAGCGCTTGGTGTCGTCCAGCGGATCGAAGCTCAGCTCGGGGTGGTCGCCATCCGCCATGATCTGGACGCAGAACTCCCATTCCGGGAAATCGCCACCCTCGATTGCCTCGTAAAGATCCTTGGTGGCGTGGCCGACATCCCGGGCCTGGATCTCCGCCGCCTGTGAGGAGGTGAGGTTACGGACCCCTTGTTTCGGGACCCAATGGAACTTCACCAGGACCGCCTCGCCCGCCTCGTTGATAAGCTTGTAGGTGTTGACGCCCGATCCCTCCATCTCGCGATAGTTGGCCGGGATGCCCCAGGGGCTCTTCACCCAGGTCACCATATGCAGGGCCTCGGGGCTCTGCGACACGAAGTCATAGAAGCGCCAGGCCTCCTGCCGGTTGGTGATCGGATCCGGCTTGAACGCGTGGATCATGTCCGGGAACTTGATCGCGTCGCGGATGAAGAAAATCTTCAGATTGTTCCCGACAAGGTCCCAGTTGCCGTCGACGGTCTTGAGCTTTACGGCGAAGCCGCGCGGATCGCGCGCTGTCTCCGGACTGTCCTTGGCTCCGATCACAGTCGAGAAGCGGACGAAGACAGGCGTGCGGACACCGGCTTGGGTCAGCACCTTGGCGCGTGTGTATCTTGACGCCGGCTCATCGCCGATGGTGCCGTAGGCTTCGAAATAGCCGTGCGCCGAAGTGCCGCGCGCATGGACCACGCGCTCCGGAATGCGCTCACGATCGAAATGCGTGATCTTCTCGAGGAACTGGTAGTTCTCGAGCGTCGCTGGTCCTCGTTCGCCCACCGAACGCAGTGCCTGGTTGTCGGTGACCGGATGGCCCTGACGCGTTGTCAGGATAGGCCTGTCGCTCATCTTGATGCCTTTCGTGATGCCGAGTCATGCTGAAGCCCAGGCTCACAGATCGGCCACGGCGAGGCCGACCACAACCAACGCAGCGGAGGCTATTCGGCTCCCGGTTATTCAGGCGTCGGTCAGACGGCGGTATATCCGCCGTCGACGAGCAGGCTTGCTCCTGTGATGAACGATGCATCGTCGCTGGCGAGAAAGGCTATGGCCTTGGCGACCTCCTCGGGGCGCCCGAGCCGCCCCATGGGGTGAAGCGTCGTCACCTTGCTGCGGACATCGGGATCAAGGGCCTCGGTCAGGGGGCCCTCGATATAGGCCGGGCAGACCATGTTCACCCTGATCCCGTCCCCTGCGTGGTGCGAGGCGCCAGACTGGGTCAGCATTCTGACCCCGCCCTTGCTGGACGCATAGGAGGTCAGGCCGTCCCGAGCCACGAAGCTGTGAATCGACCCCATGTTCAAGATGGCGCCGCCCCGTCGTTGGGCGAGCGACCTTGCCTCCTCCGGCGGCGAACTCCTTCACCGCCGCCTTTCCCAGACCGCTCGCCGCGCCGGTCACAATGCAGACCTTGTCGTGAAATCGCATGGCTGTCTCCCTTCAGGCCAAGGCCGCTCGGCACCGGGCCTGGGCAGACACCAGTGGGGGAGCGCGAATGTTGCGCATCCTGGCGTGGCTCCAGCTCCGGAGAAGGTTCAGCCATGCACGAGAGCCCGGTCAATCAGGACGAAGAGCGCTGACCGGTCTTTCGTTGACGCTCTGTGTCAAAGCAGAGCGAAAGGCGGCGTGACGGCGGGAATGGTGGGTAGTGGCGGACAGGGTGGGATTCGAACCCACGGTGAGCTTCCACCCACGGCGGTTTTCAAGACCGCTGCCTTCAACCACTCGGCCACCTGTCCTCGAGTGTGCGTCTAGCCGGGTCGGGGCGGGGGCGAAAGGGGGGCGGCCGCGCGGTTAACCAAGGATGAAACCCTTGTCGGGCAAAATACGGCGATGTTCGCTCATCGCCGCTTGTCGTTGTTCGCCGCCCTGGCCCTTGTCGCGGGCACGGCCGCCTGCGCGTCGGGAGTGCGTGACGGCGGAACTGCGGGGCCTTTAGTGCACGATCCGGCGCCGATCGTGTCGGGGACCATGCGGCCTTATCAGATCGCCGGGCGCTGGTATCGGCCGGCGGAAGATCCCCGCTACAACGAGGTCGGCCTGGCCTCCTGGTACGGCGGCCGGCATCACGGGCGGCCCACCGCCACGGGCGAACGGTTCGACATGAACGCTCTATCGGCCGCTCACAAGACCTTGCCTCTCCCCGGTCTGGTCGAGGTGACCCACATGGACACGGGGCGCAGCGTGGTTGTGCGGCTGAACGACCGGGGGCCCTTCTCGGACGGGCGAATCATCGACCTGTCGCGCGCTGCCGCCGAGGAAATCGGCATGTTGACCGACGGGGTGGCGCGGGTGCGGGTGCGCTATCTGGGACCCGCGCCGCGCCTTGGGGGAGCAGGCCCGGTGCGCCAGGCGGCGGCCGAGCCGCGCGGACCCTCGGGGCAGGGCCGCATCTGGGTTCAGGCCGGGTCGTTCGCTGAGCGCGATAACGCCCGCCGGGTCGCTGAGCGCCTGGGCCGCGACGCGCGGGTCGATGAAGCGCGCGCGGGCGGCCGCCGGCTTTACCGGGTTCTTGTGGGGCCCTGGGATGACGCCAACGCCGCAGAACGGCGCCGGCTGGCCGTGGTGGCGGAGGGCTTTTCCGACGCCATGCTGATTTCAGGCTAGTTTCGCCTGCGCAGACCTTGCCATGAAGCCCCCGGGCGTCATCTTGGCGGCGTGACTCGCGGGCGCTTCATCACTTTCGAAGGCGGGGAGGGGACGGGCAAATCCACTCAGGCCCGCCGGCTGGCCGAGGCCCTGCGCGCGCGAGGGCGGGAGGTGGTGCTGACCCGAGAACCGGGCGGATCTCCGGGCGCGGAGGCGGTGCGTGAGCTGGTGGTGACGGGCGACAGGGATCGCTGGTCTCCGGTCGCCGAGACCCTTTTGATGTACGCCGCTCGCGCCGACCATCTGGACCGGGTGATCCGGCCGGCCCTGGCGCGCGGGGCCTGGGTGGTGTGCGACCGCTTCGCGGACTCCACGCGAGCCTATCAGGGCCTGGCGGGGGGCGCGGCGCCGGAGCTGATTGAGACCATCGACGCCGCGGTCGTGGGCGCGGACCAGCCGGACCTGACCCTGATTTTCGACCTGCCGCCCCAGACGGGACTGGAGCGCGCGGCGGCGCGGGGCGGAGAGGCACGGTTCGAGGCCAAGGGCGCGGACTATCACCGGCGTCTGGCCGAGGCTTTTCGCGCGCTCGCGGCGCGAGACCGGGGGCGGGTGTTGATCGACGCTTCCGGCGAGCCCGACGTCGTGGCCGCGCGGGTCGAAGCAGCGGTCGACGAGGCCCTGCCGCTGGGAGCGGATGCATGAGCGAGCATCCGCGCGAAACTTTCGACGTGGTTCCGTCGCTGGAAGCCGAGACGGCCCTTCTCGACGCCCTGTCCCGCGGGCGACTGCACCACGCCTGGTTGCTCACGGGGGCCGAGGGACGAGGCAAGGCGACTTTCGCCTATCGCGCCGCGCGGCGGCTTCTGGGCGCCGTGGCCGATCCGTCGCGCGGCCCGTTGGGTTCCCGTCCAGACGACCCGACCAGCCGGCTGATCGCCGCTCGAGCGCACCCCGATCTGATGATCCTCGAACGCGCGGTGGAGGGTGGCAAGGCCAAGAAGTCGATCTCGGTCGATCAGGCGCGAGACCTGCCGGAGTTTTTCGCCAAGAGCCCCTCGGTGGCGCGCTGGCGGGTAGCCATCGTGGATGCGGCCGACGACCTAAATCCTAACGCCGCCAATGCGTTGTTGAAAATACTGGAAGAACCGCCCGTGCGCGGAGTGCTCTTCCTGGTGGCCCATGCGCCGGGGCGCTTGCTGCCGACCATCCGGTCGCGGTGCCGGCAACTGAACTTCCCGGCCTGGGGCGAGGCACGGCTGGAGAGCCTGGTGCGCGATCGGTTGGGCGCGACCGAGGAGTCGGCCCGAGCGGCCGCCGCCATGGCCCAGGGGTCGCCCGGCCTCGCCCTGGCCCTGGCGGGCGAGCAGGCCGGCGAGATGGACAGGTTGGCCCGGCGGTGGATCGCCGAAGGGCCGCGCGACGCCGCCGAGACGATCGCCGTGTCCGACGGTTTTCGGCGGGGCGACGGGCCTGCGAAATTCGACATGCTGTTCGACCGGCTGCAGGCCGCCACGCGCGAACGTGCGGCTGCGGCTTCTGACCACTACGGGGTACGCTGGGCCGAGTTGTGGACGCGGCTGGGCGAGATTTCGGACCAGGTCGCCGGGCTTAACCTGGATCGCGCCGAGGCCTTGGCGGTGGCCGTGGCCGAGATCGACAAGGTTCGCCGCATCATTGGAAGCGCCGCCTGATGCTGATCGACAGCCACGTTAATCTGCACGCGCCCCAGTTCGATGAGGACCGTGACGCCGTCATCGCCCGCGCGCGCGCGGCCGGGGTCGGGCTCATGGTCGAGATCTCCGACCGCCTGGCGACCTTTGACGCCACTCACGGCTTGGCGTTAGCGCACCCGGACATCTGGTGCACCGTCGGCGTTCATCCGCATGAGGCGCGCCACTATGCGGACCTGACGTCCCAGCGGCTGATCGACCTGGCCGCCCGGCCGCGCGTGGTAGGCATCGGCGAGTGCGGCCTGGATTTCCACTACGACCTCAGCCCGCGCGACACCCAGGCCCGGGTGTTTCGCGCCCACATCGGCGCCGCGCGAGAGACGGGCCTGCCGCTGGTGGTCCACACCCGCGAAGCCGACGACGCGATGGCTGGCATCCTGAAAGAGGAGATGGCCGACGGGCCTTTCCGTTTCCTGATGCACTGCTATACGTCTGGCGCCGAACTTGCTGAAATCGCAGCTGGTCTGGGGGCCTGGTTCTCGGTGTCGGGGATCGAGTGCCACCCCTTCGCCGCCCCGACCTCGACGG
>CAZITK010000037.1:0-11917 GCA_964542145.1 uncultured Brevundimonas sp. | reverse complement strand
CGACCACACGGCCGAAGCGCTGGTAGGTCTCCGGGTCGCGGGCCACGCTCAGCCAGGGCGCCAGGCCCGTGCCGGTGCCGATCAGATGCAGCCGCTCGCCGCCGGTCAGGGCATCCAGCACCAGGGTGCCGGTGGGCTTCCTGCCCATCAGCACCGTGTCGCCCGGCTGGATGAGCTGAAGCCGCGAGGTCAGGGGGCCGTCGGGAACCTTGATGGAGAAGAACTCCAGCTCCTCGGCCCAGAAGGGGCTGGCGACCGAATAGGCGCGCAGCAGGGGCTTCGCCCCCTCCGGCGCCGGCAGGCCGATCATCACGAACTCGCCCGAGCGGAAGCGGAAATCCTCGGGCCGGGTCAGGGCGAAGGAGAAGAGCTGATCGGTCCAGTGGCGCACCCACAGCACCCGCTCCTGGTGGAAGGGACTGGGGCGCGCGGACGCGAGCGGGGCGACGGAAGCGGCGGCGGCGGTCATTGCCGGGTGATCTAGGGGCTGGCGGCTCTCAAGGAAAGGCCGCCCGCCGTCCGCCTCAGTTGCCGGCCCGGTCGATCGCCAGGAAGATGCCCGCGGTCTGGAAAAGGGTCTGGGTCAGGTCCCGGATGAAGGGCAGCAGGGTCGAGTCCGGCTTGCCGACCACCAGGATGCGATCGCCTGGCTGCACCCGGCGATCGGCCCGGACGCGGCCGTCGGGACGGAACACCATCACATTGCGGCGATCCGCGCGGGGTGTGTAGCCGCCCGCCAGCCGCACATAGTCGCCGACCGCGCTGCGGCCGGTGAAGATGGTGGTCTGAGGCGCGTTGACCTCGCCGGCGATGGTGACGACCTGGGACGAACCCGGCACCACGATGACGTCGCCGGTTTCCAGCCGCACGGCGTTCAGGTCCTGGTCGCCCAGGGCCAGAACGCCCAGGGGTTCGACCCGGCGGGCGCGCTCGATCCACTCGCTCACGAACGACAGCGACTGGGCCCGGGCCGCGGCTTCGGACGGACCGCGCGACGGTGCGGTGAACATGGCCCGCTCCAGCCGGGTCAGGCCGTCATCCAGCAGTTGCTTCTGGGTCTGGCGGACGCTCTCTCGGCGCAGGTGGATGTTGGCCATGTCGGCGTCGGCCGAGATCGGAGCTTGGGCCAACACCGAGGCCACGGTCGAGCCGCGCGGCACCGAAAAGACCGAGGGTCCGCCCGCCGTGCCCTCGATCCTGACCAGGATCTCGGCGGCGCGCACGTCGCGCTCGAACTGCAGCCGATCGCCGTCATAGAGGGGGAAGTTCACGAATTCGGCCAGCGGCACATAGGCCGAGTAGGGCTGGCCCTGGCGCACGCCGACGATGGCGACGTGGCTGACGTCCGGTCGGGGCCGGGCCACGCTCATGATCTCGCCGCCCACGCCGGTGGGCTGGTCCAGCTCGAAGGTGTAGGGCGCGCGGGCCTCGCCCGACACCGAGACGATCGAGCCCTGGTCGCCGACCACGATGGCGTCGCCGTTGCGAAAGCTGAACTGAGGCGACAGGCCCTCGCGCAGGAAGTCGTAGATGTCGGCCTCGGCCAGGGTCTGGCCCTGGCGCACCACGCGGACGCGGCGATAGCTGCCGCGATCGGGGTCGATGCCGCCGGCGCGCTGGAGATAGGTGACGATGGCGTCGTCCGAAGCGCCGGCATAGGCGCCGGGCCGCTCGACCGGACCGGTGACCAGCACCTGAATGCTGGCGGCCGCGACGGGGGCCGCATAGACCTGCACGCCCTGGGAATAGACCCGGCGGCTGGCCTGTTCGATCACCGAGGGCGCCTGACCGGCGGTCACGCCCGCAAGGCGCACCGGGCCGACCCCGGGCACCAGGACGTTGCCCTGGCTGTCGATGGTCAGCTCCTGGTCGTTGTCGACAAGGCCATAGAGGGTGACCCGCACCCGATCGCCGGGCTTGAGGATGTAGCCGGCGTCGACAATGGCGTTATCGCCCTGGGGCGGAGCCGACAAGAACAGCTCGGAACCCAGCGGGGGCGGGCGCTGACCGCGCTGATCCTGGCGCACCAGGGCTTCCGGACCCAACACCGAACGCGCCTGGGACGGGGTGTCGATCGGCGCGGTCGAGGCCTGGGCCAGGGCTTGGCCGGCCAGGAACAACAGGGGGGCCGCAGCCAGGGCGGCGGCGGCGCGGACCCAGGCGATGGAGGTCTTTGGCACGGTCATGTTCCCGGTCATTCCATGTGGTCCCGGATGATCGAATAGGTCAGGGCGCCGATGCCCCAGATGAAGGCCGAGCCGATGAGCAACGCTAGGACGTCGCTCATGCGGCTCCAACGGTTATTGGTCTGCGGCATTTCCGGCGGGACATAGGCGATCACGTACTTGCGGTCGGTCATGTCCTGGCGGCGCGCGGCCTCCCCGGCCTCAATGGCGGATTGATAGGCCCGCTGGGCGAACTCGTAGTCCATGAGCACGGCCTGCGCCTCGATCTGTCCGGCCGCAGCACCCTCGCCGGGCGCGGACATAGCGGACCCGATGGCGCGGGCCCGCTCGGTCTCCAGCGCCGCCAGTTCCTGACGAAGCTGCCGGATCTGGGGTGCGTCCGGCTGGTAGATCTGGGTCGCCGAGGCCAGCTCCGTGCGCTTGGCCGCCATCTGGGCGTCCAGCTGGCCCACGAGGGCGGCGGACTGTTCCTGAGGCATGTTCACATCGACCGACGAGCGCGTGCCCTGCAAGGCGGCCAGCCGATCGCGCGCCGCCTCGAACTCGGTGCGCTTGCGCTCGATCTCCTGGCGAGCGGCCGCGGACAGGTCGCTCATGGCGCGGTCGGACATGGTGTTGACCAGCTCCTCGCCGAGCATCAGCACGCCGTTCGTCAGGCGAAGGGCGTCCTCGGCGCGATAGGCCGACACCCGCACCGTCGTGGCCGAGGTGGCCGGGTCGAACTGGAGATTGACCTTGTCCCGCCAGAAGCCGGTCGCCGTCTCCACTGGCGCGTTGCGACTCAGGTAGGAGAAGGGGTCGAGCGTCGGCCGCGAGAAGGCCTCGTTGAAGCCGAACCGGGCCCTGAGCTTTTCCACCATGGCCGGCGAACGGATGTAGTCGTCGACGATGCGGGCGTCCGTCGAGGTCGAGGTCGCCCCGACCAGCCCGAGAGCGGACAGGGCGTCGCCTCCGCCTGATTGTGCGCCTCGCACGGCATAGGCCGCGGTCGCCGTATACTGGGGCGGCGCCAGCAACAGCAGATAAAGCGCATAGATCAGCGCGGGCCCCAGGATCACCACGATGGCCGATCGGGCCAGGATGGCCCGGCGACGCAGGGTGCGCTCGCGCGCGTTCGATACAGGCGTGTCCAGACTGGTCATCGGCGCCTCGCCACCACTTCCATGTAGAATTCCTCGGCCGCGTCCAGATCCTCGAACGGCGTCAGCACCCCGTCGTGGATGACCACGGCGCGGGAGCAGAAATCGCGGATCGTTCCCATGTTGTGGGATGTCATGATGATGTCCGACTTCGACTTGCGACGCTCAAAGGCGTCGCGCGATTTCTGGCGAAACCGCGCATCCCCCGCGCTCATGCCTTCGTCGATCAGATAGACCTGAAAGTCCACAGCCATGCTCATCCCGAAGGCGAGGCGGCCGCGCATGCCGGACGAATAGGTCCTGACCGGCTCGTGGAAATAGGGGCCCAGTTCTGCGAAATCCTCGACGAAGGCCTCGGCCTCGCGGATGTCGATGCCGTAGAGCCGGCAGACGAACTTCAGGTTCTCGGCGCCGGTCAGCGCGCCATTGAAGGTCGAGGTCACGCCCAGCGGCGGTGACACCGAAACGGTCTTGACCACCTTGCCCCGGTCGGCCTTTTCGACCCCTCCCATGATACGCAGCAGGGTCGATTTTCCCGCGCCGTTGAGCCCCAGGACGGCCGTTGACGCACCGCGATAGAAGGTCAGACTGGTCGGCTTGATCACCCGCTTTGTTCCGAAGCGGGTGTGATAGGTCTTCTCGATGTCCGTGAGTTCGATCATCGACTCATTCGTCCACGAAGGTCGAGATGGCGATCAACCATTCCAGGAACAGACCGATGAACAGGAACGTCACGCCGACCGCCAGAGGATAGGCCGGATTGTAGAAGTCGCTGTCGAAGCCCGGGATCACTCCGTCGCGCAGCCATTCGATGTTGTGGGCCAGGGGGTTGTACACCATCAGGGCGCGCGGCCCGGTCGGCAGGCTGGCGAACGTGTACCAGAGCCCCGAGGTGAAGAAGAGCACGCGACCCAGCCGCGACATGATAGTGCTCCAAAGCTGAAACACGCGCCCGATCTGGCTGGAGAGGACCGCCGAGCCGTAGCAGAGCAGCATGAGACTCAGGAGGGCCGACACCAGGGTCATGGGCTCGTCGACCCAGGCCATGAAGGGCACCCCCATGAAGGCCCAGAGACCGATAACGAGCACGATCACGACCAGCCCGCTGATCGCCAGTTCGAGCAGGGTGCGCGCCACCACGATGTGGAATGGCCGAATCTGCGGGTAGTTCAACAGACCGCGATTGGACGTGATCGCGCCCGCGCCCTGTACGGCGGCGTTGCGCCAGGCGATTACCGGAATGATTCCGGTGATGAAGAAGACCGACAGATATTCGCCCGCCGCCGCCTGTCGTCCGATGAAGGTGAACAGCACCATCATGACGCCGACCAGCAGTATCGGATTGATGATGGCCCAGACGAAGCCGGCCGAACGGCGACCGTAGCGGGTGATCGATTCGCGCAGGATCATCGCCTCGATGACCTGCCAGCTCTTCCTGATCTTCGGCCAGAAGTCGCGGCCCAGATTGCCGAACATCCCCTCGCCGCCGAGCAGGCGTTCGAGGCCCCGCACCCACGGGGTCCAGGGACGCCGACCCGGACCGCTCTCCGGCTTTCCGGACGACGGAAAGGAACTAAGGCTCATGCGACTTGATACGCCCCGTTCTGGTTAGCGGATCGTTAGCAGCACCGTTGGGGTGACCACAATCGGCTTGGCGCGACGTCAGGAGACGTATCCCGCAAGGATGAGCTCGCCGATGTGGGCGACAGCCACAGGCCGCCCGTCCTCGACCACGAACAGGTTGGAGATGTGGTTGTCGGCCAGGACGTCGATCAGCTCGCTCATCCGGGCGTCTGGCCCTACTGTCTTGGGATCGGAGCTCATCAGTTCGCCAGCGGTCAGGGTCGACAGGCCGGCGGTGTCGCGCGTGAAGGCGCGGCGGATGTCGCCATCGGTGATCATGCCGATCAACAGGCCCTCGGCGCCGGTTACGGCGACGCAGCCCTGACGGCCCCGAGTGATCGCCGAGACCACCTCGGCAAAGCCGGCGTCGCGGCCCACAGTGGTGGGGGGAATGCGCTTCAGCTCCATCCATTCGCGCACCGTCTGCAGCCGCATGCCCAACGCCCCGCCGGGATGGCGCATGCCGAAATCCTCGGCCGAGAAACCGCGCTGGTCCATCAGCACCATGGCCAGGGCGTCGCCGATGGCCAGGGTCATGAGGGTCGAGGTGGTGGGCGCCAGATTATTGGGGCAGGCCTCCTGAACCTTGGGCAGCATCAGGGCGACGGTCGACATCCTCTCCAGAAAACTGCCGGTGCGCTGGGTGACGCCGATCACCGGAATATCGTTCCGATGGCAGAACAGCAGCGGATCGCGCAGCTCGCGGCTCTCGCCCGAGTTGGAGATGGCCAGGAGGGTCACGTCGCCGCGTAGCATGCCTAGGTCGCCGTGGCTCATCTCGGCCGGGTGTACGAAGAAGGCGTTGGTGCCGGTCGAGGCCAGTGTTGCGGCGATCTTGCCGCCGATGTGGCCGGACTTGCCCATGCCGGTGACCACCACATAGCCGTCGCGGCCCAGGATGATGCGCACCGCCTGGGCGATGCGGTCGTTCAGCGTGGCCGACAGGGCCTGAAGCGCCTCGATATTCAGGGCGATGACGCCGCGCGCGGCCTCCACCATGGCCTGGGTGTCGTCGTCGGGCGTCGGAGATGAGCTCATGGCGTCTGCATAGTCCGAAGCCGGATCAAGGCAAGGCGTGGCCGCCGTGTCGGAGGTGAAACTGATGGGGCGCGCCGGCGACATGTCGCCAACTCTTTCGCCGCTGCGGCATTGCCTTGGCCAGTCTCTTCGCCATCTTGGATGCCATGCCGATCGCCGAAGCCGCGCGTCCGACCCTGGACCGACCCGACCTCTCGCCCGACAGGATCGCCCTGTTCCTCGACCTTGACGGGGTTTTGGCGGCGATAGCCCAGACGCCTGGAGGAGTGGTCGAGGAGCCGGCGCGCACCGCCATGCTCACGCGGTTGCAGGACCGGCTGGACGGGCGGCTGGCGGTGATCAGCGGTCGCGCCATCGTCGACATCGATCGAATCTGCGGGCGCGCGGTGAAGGTGGCGGCGGGGATCCACGGGCTGGAGCGACGTCACGCGGACGGCCGGATCGAGCGGCTGGAGCCCTCCGTGGGCGTGGCGCGGGCGCTGGAGGCGATGCGCGCCTTTGCGGACCAGTGGCCGGGCGTGCTGATCGAGGACAAGGGACTGGCCGCCGGCTTGCACTACCGACAGGCGCCGGAAGCCGCCCAGGCGGCGGGGAACCTGGCCCGGGCGCTGGGCGAGCGTCATGGCCTGACCGTCCAGCCCGGCCACATGATCCACGAGCTCAAGACCCCCGGCGCCGACAAGGGCCGAGCCCTCGGCGCCTTCATGGACGAGGAGCCCTTCAGGGGCTTCACGCCGGTTATGGTCGGCGACGACCTGACCGATGAGTTCGGCTTCGAGGCGGCGGCTCACAGAGGCGGCGGCGGCGTGCTGGTCGGCCCCGAGCGCAGGACCCACGCCCGCTGGAGCTTGCCGGATCAGGGGGCGGCCATGGCCTGGCTTGAGGCGCTGTCTCGCGCGAGACGTTCGCGGACCCCAGCATGACTCCCCAGAGCGACTACGATCCGGCGCCTAATTCAGTGCGGCGCGCGCCGCTCGCGCCTTCGGTGGACCTGGCGCCGATCGGCAATTGCGCGGTCAGCGCCCTGATCGACCGTGAAGGCCGCTTCGTCTGGGCCTGCGCGCCTAGAGTGGATGGCGACCCGGTTTTCTCGGCCCTGATGGACGGAGCCGACCCGGAGCACGGCTTCTGGTCGATCGAACTGGAGGGTATGAAACACGCTAGCCAGGCCTATGTGCGAAACACCGCGGTCTTGCGCACCGTGCTGACCGCCGAGGACGGGGCCTCGGTTGAGATCATCGATTTCTGCCCGCGTCATCTCAAGCACTCGCGAACCTATCGGCCGCTGGCCTATGGACGGGTCATCCGGCCGCTGGAGGGTGCGCCCCGCGTTACCGTGCGCCTGAGGCCCGCCGCCGGCTGGGGCGCGCGCAGAGCTGAGCGCACCTCGGGCTCCAACCACGTCCGCTACCTTTGTCAGGACGTGACTTTGCGGCTGACCACGGACTGCCCGGTGTCGCATGTGCTGGATGAGAGGACCTTCAGACTGGAACGGCCTCACGCCTTCTTCCTCGGACCGGACGAGGGTTATGACCAGGAGGTTGGTCCGGGAGTCCAGGCCGCCCTGGATCGGACCGTGCGCTACTGGCAGGACTGGGTTCGCACCCTTTATCTGCCGCTTGACTGGCAGGAAGCCGTGATCCGCGCCGCCATCACGCTGAAGCTCTGCGCCTATGAGGAAACCGGCGCCATCGTCGCCGCCCTGACCACCTCGGTGCCGGAGTTCCCCGAGAGCGGTCGGAACTGGGACTACCGCTACTGCTGGATCCGCGACGCCTACTACACGGTCAGGGCGCTGAACCGGCTGGGCGCGGTCGACATCCTGGAGAATTACCTCGTCTATCTGAGGAACCTCGTCGACGCCTCCGGCGGCGGGCATGTCCAGCCCGTCTATGGGGTGGGGCTCGAAGAGGATATCGACGAACGCATCACCGAGACCGTCGCCGGCTATCGGGGCATGAAGCCCGTGCGCGTCGGCAATCAGGCGCGCGAACACCTTCAGCACGACGTCTATGGCCAGATCGTGCTGCCGCTGGTCCAGGCCTTCTGGGATCATCGACTTCTCCGGCCCGGCTCGGTCGAGGACTTCTTCTCGCTGGAAAAGGTAGGCGAGCGGGCCTTCGCCATGCATGACCAGGCCGACGCCGGTCTGTGGGAGTTTCGCACAATCTCACGGATCCACACCTATTCCTCGGTGATGTGTTGGGCCGCCTGCGACCGCCTTGCCAAGGCGGCGGAGAAGCTGGGCCTGAGAGAGCGCGTGGACGTCTGGCGCGACCGCGCCGCCACCATCCGCGCGCGCATTGAAAAGGAAGCGTTCGTCGAGGAAGAAGGCCGGTTCGCCGCCAGTTTCGAGGGGACGGAGCTGGACGCCTCTCTGCTGCAATTGGTCGATCTCGGCTTCCTCGACCCGATGGACCCGCGCCAGGTCGAGACCTTCAAGGCCATTGAGCGCGACCTCAAGAAGGGATCTTACCTGTTCCGTTACGTCGAGCCCGACGACTTCGGCGAGCCGGAGACGGCCTTCAACTTCTGCACCTTCTGGTTCATCGAAGCCTTGCACCTTAACGGCCGCGACGAGGAGGCGCGCGAGATCTTCGAGGAGATGCTGAGCCGCCGCACCCACGCAGGCCTTCTGAGCGAGGACATCGCCATCGAGACCGGCGAGCTGTGGGGAAACTATCCGCAGACCTATTCGCTTGTCGGCATCATCAACTGTGCGGTGCTGCTCAGCCGGTCCTGGACCGACGCGCGATGAGCCTGTTCACATGAGTCGCTTGATCGTCGTTTCCAACCGGGTGTCGGCGCCCAAGGATCCCGCCGCCGGATCGGCCGGCGGCCTGGCCATGGCGCTGTCGGCCGCCCTGCGGAAATACGATGGCTTGTGGTTCGGCTGGTCCGGCGAGACGGTCGAGCATTTCAAGCCCGAAGACCAGTTCGAAAACCGCGCCGGGGTCACGGTTGCTCTGGTCGATCTCGAGGCGCAGGACGTGGACGAATACTATAACGGCTACGCCAACAAGACCCTGTGGCCGCTCTTTCATCACCGGATCGACCTGACTGAATACGAGCGGTCCTATGGTGAGGGCTACGAGCGGACGAACGCCCGCTTCGCCGAAGTGCTGGCGCCTCTGATTCAGCCGGACGATCTGATCTGGATCCACGACTACCACATGATCCCGTTGGCCCGGGATCTGCGGCGGCGGGGGATTACCAACCGAATCGGCTTCTTCCTGCACACACCTTGGCCGGCGCGGCAGCTGTTGGTGACGCTGCCCTACCATCGGCGATTGGTCGAATCGATGTTCGACTTCGACCTTCTGGGCTTTCACACTCGCGAGTGGCTGGACCTGTTCCGCGACTATGTGGCGTCGGAAGCCGACATCAACGGCAAGCTCTTGCCCAATGACGCGGTTGAGGCCTTCGGCAAGGCGGTGCAGACCGGCGTGTTCCCGATCGGCATCGATGTCGACGGCTTCGTCGCGGCCAGAAACTCGGCGCTGGGTAACCGAACCTACGACCGAATGGCCGCATCCTCGGCCTTCCGGTCGATGATCGTCGGCGTGGATCGGCTCGACTATTCCAAGGGGCTGGAGCAGCGCCTCCTGGGATACGAGCAGTTCCTTCACGACAATCCGGAAATGCGCGGCGAGGTCTTTCTTCTGCAGGTCACGCCCATCAGTCGCGACGAGGTCGACACCTATCAGGACATCCGCGGCCGGCTCGACGCCTTGGCGGGACGGATCAACGGCGAGTACGCCGACATGGATTGGCAGCCGATCCGTTATCTTAACCGCACCTATCGCCGCGATCAGCTGGCGGGTGTCTATAGAGCCGCGCGGGTGGGGTTGGTCACGCCGCTGCGAGACGGCATGAACCTGGTGGCCAAGGAATATGTGACGGCCCAGTCTCAGGAAGATCCGGGCGTGCTGATCCTGTCACGCTTCGCCGGCGCCGCCGAGCAGATGGGCGAGGCCCTGCTGGTCAATCCGTTCAGCCGAGAGGAACTGTCGGACGCCATCAAGCGGGCCCTGACCATGCCGCTGGCCGAACGAAGACGAAGGTGGGAGGCCCTCATGCACGTGGTGCGCGGCACCGACGTCGGCATCTGGCGCGACGATTTCGTGGCCCGCCTGCGCGCCATCGAGCGTTAGATCTTAGCCGGCGCGCGCGGCTTGGGCCTTGGTCAGTTCAAGCATCGCCTGGGCGGCGCCGCTGTCCGGTACGATGTCATCCACGCGATCGGAGATTTCGGCGAAGCGGGCCCCGACCTGTTCCGCCGCGTCGTCGCCAACGGCTCGGACGCCCTGGGTCAGGGTGACATAGGCGCGCTCGAACCCGCCCGCGCCTGCCGCCAGGATGCAACGGGTCGGCGCGTTCTCGCTGACGAGGTGGAGCAAACCCGGCGTGACCAGGGCAGGGTCCAAGGCCTCCAGCGGCAGAGCGGACAGATCCTTCGTCATGCGCGTCGCCGCCGTCGGCGCCAGACAGTTTACCCGGATGTCGGACTTTGCCCCTTCCAGCGCCAGGGTCTGCATCAGCCCGACCAGAGCCATCTTGGCCGCGCCATAGTTCGACTGACCAAAGTTGCCGTAAAGCCCTGATGACGACGTCGTCATGACGATTCGGCCATAGCCCGCCTGGCGCATCGGTTCCCACACCGCCTTGGTGCAGATCACGGCGCCCATCAGGTGGACATCCACCACGAAACGGAAGTCATCCAACGTCATCTTGGCGAACGTCTTGTCGCGCAGCACACCGGCGTTGTTGACCAGGATATCGACACGGCCCCAGCGCGTCCGCGCCGCCTCAACCATGGCGTGGACTGCCGCAGGGTCCGTGACTGACGCCGTCGACGCCAACGCGTCGCCACCCTGGGCTCTGATTTCGTCCACCACCGCGTCCGCCGGTCCGGGGGATCGCCCCTCCCCGTCCCGGGCCGCGCCGAGGTCATTGACCACCACGCGAGCGCCGCGTCGGGCCAGGGCGAGGGCGTGTTCGCGCCCGAGACCCGCGCCCGCGCCGGTGACGATGGCGACGCGATGCTCAAAAGTGAGGCTCATGTCCGAATCCTGCTCCCGGCCCAGCGGCCACACGCCCCGCCTGTCTCTTCGGCGCCACAGCAGTCCTATGCCGTCCGCGTCGCGGAACTCTCGGTCTTCCGCGCCGTTCGGTTGGCTCGGGCGCATCGCGATGGCGCGGGGCGTTTAGTCTTTTACCAATGAGGTCACTATGAAGGTCAAGCTTCTCGCAAGCGCCGCCGCGGCCGGCTTGCTGGCGGCCGGGGCCGCCCAAGCCGATCCGAACGGGTGGTACGGCGCGGTCGACGCCGGCATGCACTGGGTCGATGATTACGAAATGACGTCGGACCTGGGTCCGGTGTGGGACTGGACGGCTTCGTCCAGCGGCGGTTGGACCGTTCTGGGCCGGATCGGCTACCGGTTCAACCCGAACTGGCGCGCCGAGCTGGAAGCTGGCTACCGGTCGGGCGACATCGGCACTGTGCGTCGGCAGAACGACAGCAACGTCGCGCCCTCGGGTCTCTGCAATCTGACCCCGGCGACCGGCCCGTGCTTCTCGCCGGAAGGCGACATCGAATCGACGTCCCTGATGGCCAACGTCATCTACGACTTCGGCTCGGCCGACTCGACCTTCCGTCCGTTCATCGGCGCGGGCATCGGGGTCAATCGGATCAGCATCGACACGATCGGCAACCTCCGCGGCAACCGCTCCGCCACCCTGACGGCTGACGACGATCAGACCAGCTTCGCCTGGCAGGGTCTGGCCGGTTTCGCCTATGCATTGAGCGATCGTGCGAATCTGGACCTGACCTATCGCTATCTGGCTAGCGACGCTGAGTGGGACACGAGCACGATCGGGGCTCCGGCTCTGGGCGCGTTCGAGGGTGATTTCCGTGATCACTCCGTGACC
>CAZITK010000036.1:0-11944 GCA_964542145.1 uncultured Brevundimonas sp. | reverse complement strand
GCCCTTCGCCTATATGGGCGTCCACATCACGCGGCCCGGCTATGCCGACGCCGGACCGGACGGCCCTTTCTCCCTCAGCCCCCTCTGGCGCCGCTCGGCCGAGGCGGGGCGACTGTTCGGCTGCGTGCTTGAAGGCGACTGGATGCACGTCGGCGATCCCCGGGCTCGGGATCAGGCCGAGGCGCGGTTGAGGGCGGCCAGATGATCGCACCACAGCCGTCATGCTCGGGCTTGACCCGAGCATCCAGCAAACACCGCCCTGTCCGCCGGTGCGGCTGGACCCTCGGGTCAAGCCCGAGGGTGACGGCGAAGACTCGGCGAGCGCCGGCATGGAGCCGTCATGGTTCGGCCTGAGTTCGACCCCTTCGCTGCAGACGGCCCCCGCTGGTTCTCCATCGCGGCGCATCGGCCCTTCCTGGGCGACCTGGCGGCGGGTGTTCTGGCGTGGCTGGGCGAGGAACGGCCCGAGACGCTGTCGGACGCGGTGGTGCTGTTGCCCAACCGCCGGGCGGCGCGGGCCTTTACCGAGGCGCTGGGCGCGGCGTCAGGCGGCCGGCCGGTACTGCTGCCCCAGGTGCGGCCACTGGGCGATCTGGAGGAGGACGAGGCCCCCTTTGCGCCGGGCGAGATCGAGGCCGGCCTGCCGCCCGCCATTGGCGCCCTGGCCCGGCGGTTCGAGCTGGCCGGACTGGTGCGCGCCCACTTCAACCGTCCGCTCGGCCCGTTGGCCGCGCTGGAGATGGCCGAGGCCCTGGGGCGTTTTCTCGATTCCTGCCAGATCGAGGAGGTTAAGGACCCCGCCCGCGTCGGCGCCCTGATCGAGGCGGACCTGGCCGAGCACTGGCGCGAGTCCGCCGCCCTTTTGGCCATCGCTCTGGAGACCTGGCCCGAGCGGCTGCGCCAGCTCGGCCTTATCGACCCGGCGGCGCGGCGGGTGACCCTGCTGCGGCGGCTGGCCCAGAGCTGGTCCGAGCGGCCGCCCGCCCATCCGGTGATCGCCGCCGGCTCGACCGGCACCGTTCCGGCCGCCGCCGCCGTGCTGGACGCCGCCGCCCGCGCGCCTGTGGGCTGCGTCGTCCTGCCCGGCCTCGATCTCGACCTGTCAGACGACGCCTGGTCCGAGGTCGAGGACCAGCATCCGCAAGGGGCGATGAAGGCCCTGATCGGCCGGTTGGGGGTGACGCGGGATCAGGTCCGCCCCTGGCCCGCACTCGAGGATGCGGCCTCAACCGCCCGGGGGCGCGCGCGGCGGCGCCTGCTGGCCGAGGCGCTGAAGCCGCCCGAGGCCACCGCCGACTGGCGCAGCGCCATCGACGCCATGACCAGGGACGCCGCTGATCCCCTGGCGGCCGGGCTGGCGGGGCTCAGCCTGGTGTCCGGTCGCACCGAGGAGCAGAGCGCCGGCCTGATCGCCGCCCTGCTGCGCGAGGCGCTCGAGACGCCGGGCCGCACCGCCGCCCTGATCACGCCCGACCAGGCCCTGGCCCGCCGGGTCCAGGCGCGGCTGGCGCGCTGGGGCCTTCAGGCCGACAGCTCAACCGGCGAGCCTCTGGCGCGCACCCCGACCGGCGCCCTGATCAGCGCCCTGGCGCAACTGGCGGCCGACGGTCTGGCGGGGGGCCTTTCGGGCGTCGCCCTGTTGGCCGTACTGAAGCATCCGGCGGTGCGCGACGAGGCCACCGAGCGCGCCCTCTCGGACCTGGAGAAATACGGCCTGCGGGGGCCGCGCCCCGGCGACTGGGACGCACTAAGGGCGCGGCTGACGAGCGCCCGCGCGCCCCGCGACGACGGCCGCGAGCCCGGCCCCCAACGGCTGGAGGCCCTCGATCGCGCCGACGCCCTGGCTGCTGATGTCGAGACCAAACTCGCCCCCCTGTTCGACGCGGCCCTCGCCGACGCTTCGGTCTGGACCCGGCGGCTGGTCGAGGCGGCCGAGGCCGTCTGCGGCGGTCCGGGCCGGGCCTGGCGCGGCGCGGACGGCGAAGCGGTCGCTCGTCTGCTGGCCCAGCTGATCGCCGAGGGCTCAGCCAGCGGTCCGCTCGACGCCCCGACCTATGCCGAAATTCTGGGTCGATTGCTGGAGGCCGAAGTGATCCGGACCGGCGGCGGCGTCCATCCGCGCCTGCGGATTCTCGGGGCCATCGAGGCGCGGTTGGCGCGAGCCGATACGGTGGTGCTCGCCGGGCTGGAGGAAGGCGTCTGGCCGGCCGCGGCTGGGCTCGATCCCTTCCTGTCGCGGCCCATGCGAGCAGCGATCGACCTGCCCTCCCCGGAACGACGCATCGGCCTGTCGGCGCACGACTTCGCCCAGGCCGCCGCCGCTCCGGAGGTGGTGCTGGTCCATACCGAGCGGCGCGGCGGCCAGCCCTCGGTCAAGTCGCGCTGGCTGTGGCGCCTGGAGACCCTGGTCGGAGGCGGCAGGACCGAGGATGGGAAGGCCCGCACCCTGCCCGGCCGCCCGGACATCGAGGCCTGGGCTCGGGCGCTGGACGCCGCCCCGGTCGCGCCGCCGCCGACGCTCAGGTCCGCGCCCCGGCCCCAGCCGCGCCCGCCCGTGGCCGCGCGGCCCATGAATATGTCGGTCACCCGCGTCGAGGAGTGGGTGCGCGATCCCTATGCGACCTACGCCCGCTACGTCCTCGATCTGCGCCAAATGTCGCGGCCGGACGAGCGGGTGGACGCTCGCATCCGGGGCACGGCCATCCACCACGCCATCGAGGTCTTCGCCCGCCAGTGGGAGACCGAAGGGGCCCGCGATGGCGTCCGCCGCTTCGCCGACCTCTATCTGGACGCCTTGAAACGCGAGGGCATGCCGCGCGCGGGCCTCGCCCGCGAACGTCCCCTGGCCGAGGGCGCCGGGCGGTTCATGGTCGCGTTCGAGACCGAGCGCCGCCAGACGGGTCGTCGCGTCTTCGTCGAGGAGCGGGCGAAGCTGACCGTCCCCACCCTGGCCGGGAACTTCATCCTGGAGGCCAAGGCCGACCGCCTGGAGGTTGGCGACAACCGCCTGACCGTCATCGACTTCAAGACCGGCGCGGCGCCCACCCAGAAGCAGGTGCGGCTGGGCTTCGCCGCCCAGCTGCCCCTGACCGCCGCCATGGCCGTGCGCGGCGCCTTCGGCCCTCTTGGCGCCCCCGCGCCCGACAGCCTGCTCTATGTGGCGGTCACCGGCCGCGATGGCGCGAAAGACCCCGTGTGCGAAGTGTCCGGCGACGACGGAGCCGAAGCCCTGGCCGAGCGGGCCTACCAGGGTCTGATCGGCCGCGTGGAACGCTTCGCCGACGACCACACCCCCTACGGCTCACGCACCGCGCCCCAGTTCGCCCAGAAGTCGGTTTCCGACTACGACCATCTGGCCCGCGTACGCGAATGGCAGATCGCCGCCGAGGGGGGAGAGGAATGACAGTGGTCCCCTTCCCCGGCCCCCCCGACCCCCAGACCGTCGCCGCCGACCCGACGCTGAACGCCTTCGTGATGGCGAACGCCGGCTCGGGCAAGACCAAGACGCTGGTCGACAGGGTGGCGCGGCTGTTGCTGGCCGGCTCGGCGCCCGCCGCCATCCTGTGCCTGACCTTCACCAAGGCGGCTGCGGCCGAGATGCAACGGCGTCTCTATGAGAAGCTGGGCGCCTGGGCTGTGGCGGAGGACGCCAAACTGGCCGCCGAACTGACCGGTCTGGAGGGCGATGACGCGCCTCTGGACGCCGATCGGCTGTCGCGGGCGCGCCAACTGTTTGCTCGGGCGCTGGAGACGCCGGGCGGGCTGAAGATCCAGACCATCCACGCCTTTTGCGAACAGCTGCTACGGCGTTTCCCGGTGGAGGCCCGGGTTTCGCCGCGCTTCACCGTCATCGACGAGGTCGAGGCCGCCGCCATCCGCGCCCGGGCTCGCGATCGCGTGGCCGAGGCGTCGCTGAGCAACGACCCGCCGGGGATCACCCAGGCCTATGAGCGGTTTGCCGGCCAGCTGGATTTCAAGAGCTTCGAGGGCATGTTCCTGACCTTCGAGGCCAAACGCGACGCCATCGCCGCCTTCGTCGAGGCCGGAGGCGGCGTGACCACCCTGCCCGGCCGCATCGCCCAAAGCGTCGGTTTCAAACGCTATGCGGACGCCGACCGGGACATCGTTCTGGCCAAGGTCTTCGCCGCGCCGGATTGGGACGAAACCCGTTGGCGCGAGGCGGCGCGGGTGCTCGCCAACGCCTCCGCTGCGGGGGACCAGAAGCGCGGCGCCCAGATGCTGGAGGTGGCCGAGGCTGCCGCGTGCGGCGAGCCGGCGGACCCTGCCGTGCTGACCGCGCTGTTCATGACGAAGGACGGGCTCGCAGCCTGGTGCCGAACAAGCGCCGCCGCCAAGAAGGCCGGGCTCTGCGACTGGCTGCTGGACGAACAGGCGCGGATCGGCGGAATCCTCGACAAGCTCCGCGCCGTCACGGTGGCCGAGGATAGTCTGGCCGCCATGCTGCTGGCCCACGCCTACGCCGGCGCCTATGAGGACGCCAAGGCCGAGAGCGGGGCGCTGGATTTCTCGGACCTGATCGCCCACGCCCGCTGGCTGCTGACCGACGGGCCGGGCGCGGCCTGGGTGCTGTACAAGCTGGACGGCGGCATCGACCATATCCTGATCGACGAGGCCCAGGATACCTCGCCGGAACAATGGGACATCGCCCGCGCCCTGACTGCCGAATTCTTCGCCGGCGCCGGGGCGCGCGCCGATCTTGCCGAGCAGAGGCGCGGCCGCACCGTCTTCGTGGTCGGCGACGAGAAACAGTCGATCTTCTCCTTCCAAGGCGCCGCGCCCGAACGCCTGCTGGCCGAGAGCCAGGAATACCGACTGCTCGTGGAAGGCGCCGGTCAGAACTTCGAGATGGTCGAACTGGTCCAGTCGTGGCGCTCGACCGCTGAAGTCCTGGCCTTCGTTGATCAGGTCTTCGCAACTCCGGATCTCGCCTCGGCCCTTAGCCCCGGTCGCGGCCGTAACGACGACCGAACCAACATCGTCATCCGCCACGATGCCGGCCGCCGCGACTTGCCCGGCCTGATCGAGGTCTGGCCGGTCGAAAAGGAAGCGAAGGAAGACGATCGTGACGCCTGGGACGCGCCGGTGGACGCCGCTTCGCCCGACAGCGCGTATCGCCGCGTCGCCGGGCGCATCGTCGACGCGGTCAAACGCATCGTCGAGATCGGCGAGGGCGTCCACGCCGGCGACCGCGACGACCGGGGCCGCTGGCGTCCGGCGGGTTATGGCGACGTGCTGGTGCTGGTCAAGAAACGCGGCCCGATGTTCGAGGCGGTGCTGCGCGGCCTGAAACAGGCCGGCGTGCCCGTGGCCGGCGCCGACCGTCTGCGCCTGTCCGAACATCCGGTGTTCGAGGATCTGCTGGCGCTCGGCCGGGCCGCCCTCTATCCGCGCGACGACCTGACCCTGGCGGGGGTGCTGAGAAGCCCGCTGTGCGACATCGACGAACAGGGCCTGTTCGACCTCGCGCATGGCCGAAAGGGGTCGCTGTGGTCGGCGCTGAAGGCGCGCGCCGCCGAGCGCCCGGCGTGGGAAGCCGCCCGCGCGCTGCTCAACCGTTTCGTCGCGGAAGCCGGGCGCGCGGCTCCGTTCGATCTCTACGCCCGCCTGCTGGCCTGCACCGACGCGACCGGCCTCAGCGTCCGCCAGCGGTTCGTGACCCGGCTGGGCGCCGAGGCGGGCGATGCGCTCGACGCCTTCCTCGACCAGGCCCAGGCCGCCGAGGGGCGTGGCCTGGTCGATCTCGAGCGGTTCACCGCCGCCCTCGCCGAACTGGATCAAACCGTGAAGCGCGAGATGGACCAGCCGCGCGGCGAGGTCCGGGTCATGACCGCCCACGCCTCCAAGGGGCTGGAGGCGCCCATCGTCATCCTGCCCGACACCCTGTTCCAGGAGCCGCGCGGCGACGCCCTGTTGGCGACGGACGAGGGCGGTTTCCTGTGGTGCGCCTCCCAGAGCCGCGACTGCGCCGCCTCGGCCGCCGCGCGCGAGGCGAGAAAGCGCCGCTCGGAGGAGGAGTCCCTGCGCCTGCTCTATGTCGGCTTGACCCGCGCCCGCGACCGACTGATCGTCGGCGGGCGGCTGGCCGCCAACCGCACCGACACTGGCGTCGCCTGGCGCGGCCCGCTCGAAGAGGCGATGACGGCGCTCGACGGTCGGGCGGTCGAGACCGAAGCGGGCGTGATCCTCGAATACGGCCAGCGCCCGCCGGTGCTGGGCCGCGCCGCCGAGACGGCGTCCGAGGCCGCCGTCTCACCCGCCTGGCTGGCCGAGCCGCCGCCGCGTGAGGCCGGCGGCCGCCATCTGTCACCGTCGCGCCTTCTGGCCGCCGAAAGCATGGCCGCGCCCTCGCCCCTGGCGCGCGGCGCCGACGGGCGGCTCGACCGCTACCGGCGCGGCGACCTGATCCACCGCCTGCTCCAGACCCTGCCGGAGGTCGCCCCCGAGGTCCGGCCCGACCTGGCCGAACGCCTCCTGGCCCGCGAACCGGGGCTGGAAGCCGAGGCCCGCGCCGAGATGATCACCGCCGCCCTGGCCGTGATGGACGATTCGCAGTTCGCCTCCGTCTTCGGCCCCGGTTCGCGCGCCGAGGTGGCGCTGGCGGGCGCAGCCGACGCCCTACCCGAAGGTGTCTCGATCTCCGGCCGCATCGATCGGCTGGTCGTCACGCCCGAGCGGGTGCTGGTCGTGGATTTCAAGACCAACCGCCCCGCCCCCAGCCGCATCGAGGACGCTGCGCCGGCCTATGTGTTGCAGCTCGCCGCCTACCGCGCTGTCTTGATGCGCCTCTATCCGGATCGCCCGGTCGAGGCCGCCCTGGTCTGGACCGACGGGCCCAAGCTGATGGAGGTTTCCGCATCGATGATGGACGATGCACTCGCCGACGCCCGTTGATTCCCTCCGGAATCGCCCCACATCTGGGCGCTGAAATCGCGCCCCTTCGGCGCCGACAGGGAACCCGCCGCATGGCCACCGTGAAGATCACCGACGACAGCTTCGACACCGATGTGCTCAAGGCCGACCGCCCCGTGCTGGTCGACTTCTGGGCCGAATGGTGCGGGCCCTGCAAACAGATCGGTCCGGCCCTGGAGCAGATCGCTGACGAACTGGGCGACCAGGTCACCATCGCCAAGCTGAACATCGACGACAGTCCCATGACCCCCTCGCGGCTGGGCGTTAAGGGCATTCCCACCCTCATGTTGTTCAAGGGCGGCGAGATGACCTCCATGAAGGTCGGCGCCATGCCCAAGGGCAAGATCGTCGAATGGCTGGCCGAGGCCGGGGTGTCGAAGGGCGAGTAGGTTCTTCTCCTCTCCTCCCCGTGCGCGAAGCGGATGGGGGGAGGTGGCGGCGTAGCCGGCGCTTTCACATAGACCGCTAAACCGGCCAGGTGTCGGGCGACAGGGCCAGCACCTCGCCGGCCAGATACAGTGAGCCGCACACCACAACCCGGCGAGCACCTTCACCCAGCGCCTGGTCCAGGCCGGCCGCGACGTCGGTGGCGCCGTCGGCGTCCAGGCCCGCCGCTCGCGCCTGATCGGCCAGGTCACGCGCATCCCAGGCGGCGCCCGCCTCGAACCCCACCGTCAACACCCGCGCGTTCAGATCGGCGAGCGGCGTCAGAAAGCCCGCCGCGTCCTTGGATGTCAGCAGTGCGACGATCAGGGCCAGGGGTCGCGGCGACTTCGCCTGGCGCTCCATCACAGTCTCCACCAAGGCGCGCGCCGCATGCGGGTTATGCCCGCCGTCCAGCCAGACCTCGGCGTCGTACCGCGCCGCCGCCTCGGCCAGGGGGCCGCCGGTCAGCCGCTGCATCCGCGCCGGCCAGTGCGCCTCGGTCAGGCCGTCCGCGATGGCCTCGCCCGGCAGGTCCAGCTCCAGCGCGGCCGCCACCGCAAGTCCCGCATTGTCGATCTGATGCGGCCCCACCAGGGCCGGGGCCGGCAGGTCGAGAAAACAGCTGTCGTCCTGGAACACCAGGCCGCCATGCTCACCCCAGGCGTCGAAATGCTCGCCCATGAAGCGGATCGGGGCGTGCATCTGTTCGGCGCGACGGGCGATCACCGCTTGGGCGACCTCGGCCTGCCGCGCGACCACGGCCGGGGCGCCGGGCTTGAGAATTCCCGCCTTCTCCGCCGCCACCCCTTCCAGTTGCGGTCCCAGGAATTCGGCGTGGTCTAGATCGACCGGGGTGATGACGCTGAGCAGCGGACGCACGATCACATTGGTGGCGTCCAGCGTCCCGCCCAGCCCGACCTCGATCAGGGCCAGGTCCGCCGGAACCTCGGCCATGGCCAGAAAGGCGGCCGCCGTCGTCGCCTCGAATACCGTGGCCTGGACCCCCGCCCGCCGTTCGGCCGCCTCCACCGCATCCAGCGCCGCCGCCAGGGTGTCGTCGTCGATCAGGGTGCCCGCCAGGCGGATGCGCTCATTGAACCGCACCAGATGCGGCGAGGTGTAGGCGTGCACGCTCAGGCCCGACGCTTCGGCCATGGCCCGGAGGAAAGCCAGGGTCGAGCCCTTGCCGTTGGTCCCCGCCACATGGACCACGGGCGCGAGCCGGTCCTGGGGATCGCCCAGCGCACGGCACACCGCCCGCATGCGGTCCAGGCTGAGATCGATCTTTTGGGGATGGCGCTCGAGGAGGCGGCGGGAGGTGGGATCCATGGTCCGCCACCGCTATCCGACCCCGGCTCCGACGCAAAGCGCGCCTCGGTCGCGCCGCGCACCGCCTTGGTATCGCCACGATGATGAATGCTGCGTAACTTCCTGAAACCGTTGTAATAAGATGTCTCGGTTGTAACTGGAACATCGTCCGCGCGACCGATAGCCAGGAAGGACGCAAAGCTGCGCCCGAAGGGTTGGCGCCGGCCTGCGGGGGAACCACCATGACTCCGACCGGTCGCAGCGACTCATCCGCGCCACAGATGACTGTGAAGTGCGCCCTCCTTGCCGGCGTCGCCGTCCTGGCCATGGCGGGCGGGGCTTCGGCCCAGACTCCCGCCCCGTTGGCCCCCGCGACCTCGGCTCCCCCGCCTTCGCCTCGAAGTCAGGCTGCCGCGAACGCCGATCAGCCTTCGCCTGCTGACAGCGCCGAGAACGACGCTGGCGATGAAGGCGAGGCCACCGAACTCGAGGCCATCACCGTCACCGCCGACCGCGAAGGCATCCGCACCTCGATCGATTCCGTCAGCTACAGCCTGGCCAACGACCTGCAGGCCACGACGGGCAACCTGGCCGACGCGTTGAGGAACGTCCCCTCGGTCGAGGTGGACACCGAAGGCAACGTGTCTCTGCGCGGCAATCCCGGCGTCACCATCCTGATCGATGGCCAGCCGTCGGGCATCCTCAGCGGCGCTGGTCGCGGCCAGGCCCTGCTCCAGTTGCCGGCCGATCGCTACGCCCGCATCGAGGTCATGACCAACCCCTCGGCCGCCTACAGCCCCGAGGGCTCCGGCGGGGTCATCAACCTGGTCACCAACCGCACCGCTCCGCCTGCCGGAACCCAGACCACCGGCTCGCTGCGCGTCAATGTCGGCGAGGACGGCCGCTGGAACGGCGGCCTCAGCGGCTCGTGGCAGAAGGACAAGCTGACCCTGTCCGGCGACCTCAACTATCGGCAGGACACGACCGAAGTCGGCGTCTTGCGCGAACGCGAGCTGCTCGACCCGACCACCGGCGCCGTGATCGGAACCGTCGAAAGCGACCTCGAGGCCTCCAACGACCAGAACGGCGGCGTCGGCCGCTTTACCGCCGAATACCGCCTGACCGACCGCACCCAGGTCACCGGCGAAGTGCGCGGCGTGTCCTTCTCCGGTGGCGGCTGGAATGACAGCCTGTTCGAGAACCGCGACGGGACCGGCGCGATCACTAGCGCCTTCCGCCGCTTCGGCGACGTCGATTTCGACTTCGTCAACTGGGGCGCGACCGGCCGCGTTGTCCACCGCTTCGACGACGCCGGCCACGAATGGACCAACGAACTGCGCTTCGACCAGAACACCAACGACAGCAGCTCCCTGGTCGAGACCACCTTCCTGACGCCGGCGGCCCCGGGCTTTTTCGAGAACACCGAGAGCGCGTCGGACCAGACGACCGTGGCCTTCACCAGCGCCTATGTGCGTCCCACCTCGGACGGCGGCCGCCTTCGTGCAGGCTATGAGCTGAACCAGCAGCGTCCGGAGCAGGACTTCCTCCTCAGCCGCGGCCCGACCGAGGCGACGCTGGCGCCCGTGGTCGGCCAGAGCAACGCCTTCGAGGCGCGCCAGACGGTGCACGCCCTGTACGGCACCTGGGAGCGGCCGTTCGGCGAAAAGTTCTCGGCCCAGGCCGGCCTTCGCCTGGAACAGGCCGACATCGAGATTGACGACCTGACCGGCGGCCTGTCTGCGTCCCAGGACTATTTCCGCGCCTATCCGACGGCGCACCTGCAGTACCAGCTGACCGACGACCAGACCCTGCGGGCCAGCTATTCGCGCCGCATCCAGCGTCCCCAGCCCAGCCAGCTGAACCCCTTCGTCGCCTATGCCGGCCCCGACAGCCTGCGTTCCGGCAATCCCGACCTGGAGCCCCAGGAAACCGACGCCTTCGAGGTCATGTGGCAAAAGCGGCAGGGCCAGACCTTCTATCAGGCGACCGCCTATCTTCGGGACACCAACGGCGCCTTTACCGATGTGGCCATCGACGTCGGCGACGGCATCCTCTTGACCCGGCCCGAGAACTTGGGCGGTCGGCGCGACCTCGGCCTGGACGTCTCCGCCAACGGTCGGCTGAACCCGACCTTGCGCTACAGCGCCGGCGTCAATGTTTTCCGCCAGGAGATCGATTCCGGCGGCGTGATCGGCGGTTCGGATCGCGAGGGCACGATCGCCTCGGGCCGCCTTAGCCTGAACTGGCAGCCGACCACCAAGGACTTCGTCCAGATCATGGGCTTCTGGCAGGGCGACAGCCTCCTGGCGCAGGGCGAGCGCGAGGGCGGCGGCATGCTCAACCTCGGCTATCGCCGCGCCCTGACCGACAAGCTGTCGCTGAACATCACCGGCCGCGACGTGCTGAACAGCTTCAACAGCGCCACCACCTTCGACACACCGCGGTTCCGCGAGCGGACAGAGCAGGACATCAAACTGCGCGCCTTCTACGTCGGCCTGACCTGGACCTTCGGCTCGGCGCCGCGCCGCCAGCCGGAACAGTTCGACTTCTCGACCGCCCCCGCCGGCGGCTGAATGGGGCGTCGACAATGGGGGTTCAGCCCCCTTGTGTGGTTCATCGGCCACACCCACCTGATCGGCATCGGAGCCACCGTCGCTTGATCTCGAGGGCGGCGGCTCTTCTTCCGCCTTCTCAGGGGATGCCCGATGAATCTCGATCTCTATTCCGACCGCGCCAAACAGGCCGTCCAGGCCGCCCAGTCGCTGGCGCTGGCCCGCCGCCACCAGCAGTTCGCCCCCGAACACCTGCTCAAGGTGCTGCTCGAGGCGCGCGACGGTCTGGCGCGCAACCTGATCACCCAGGCTGGCGGCGACCCCGCCCGCGCCGAGACCGATATCGAGACGGCCCTGTCCAAGCGCGCCCAGGTCGAGGGAGGCTCGGGCCAGCTGTATCTCGACGGTGACACGGCGCGCGTCTTCGCTGCCGCCGAGCGGACCGCCCAGAAGGCGGGAGACCAGTTCGTCACCACCGAACGGTTGCTGGCTGCGCTTGCCCGCGAGGGCGGGGTCGCCAGGACCGTCCTGGCCGCCGCCGGGGTCACGCCCGACAAGCTGGACGCCGCCATCGTCGAGATCAGAAAGGGCAAGACCGCAGACTCCGCGTCGGCCGAGGATGGCTACGACGCCCTGAAACGCTACGCCCGCGACCTGACCCAGGCCGCCGCCGACGGCAAGATCGACCCGGTCATCGGTAGAGATGAGGAGATTCGCCGTACCATCCA
>CAZITK010000035.1:0-12048 GCA_964542145.1 uncultured Brevundimonas sp. | reverse complement strand
CGCCGCCCACGTCGGCGCCCTTGGTGAAGATGCCGCCGCCCAGACGCGCGAAGATGGAGATCAGGCTGGCGCCGAAGCCCAGCGCCACCAGGCCGTCGATGACTTCGCGTCCCGTGCGCGGCAGATCCATCACCTCGGTCAGGATGGCGTAATAACCCGCGACGCCCAGGAGGGCCCCCCCGGCCACGAACATGCCGGTGATGGCGCCCGAGCGGAAAGCCAGGTCCAGGCCGCCGGCCAGGCTCTTGGACGCCGCCTGGGCGGTGCGAACATTGGCCCGCACCGAGATCAGCATGCCGGCGAACCCGGCCGCGCCCGACAGCACCGCACCGATCAGGAAGCCGATCGCCGCCCACTGGCCGATCAGCAGGTAGGCCGCGATCAGAATAACCACTCCGACCATGCCGATGGTGATGTACTGGCGGCGGAGATAGGCCGAGGCCCCCTCCTGGATCGCCGCGGCGATCTCTCTCATCTTGTCGTTGCCGGAGTCGGCCTTCATCAGGGCCATGGTCTGGATCGCCCCGTAGAGCACCCCCAGACCACCGGCCGCGATGACCAGCCACAGTAATGACGTCATAGCGTTTCCAACCCTATCTTTCGCTGAGCGCGCGGACCCTTGGCGCGGCGGGCGTTTTCGCCTCTGTCCGCCTTCCGGTCCCCCCGTGCGCACCGAGCGCCAGCCGCGCCCCTCGGGAATTGCGGCGAAAACCTGCCCGATGCGTCCCAATGACGCAATCCGATATTTTCAGCCGCGTCAGCGGGTCGAGACACCTGTTCGCCGGCGTGCGGCCTGGCTGACCACTTCGACGCGCGTGATCAGGCCCCGTCCCACCTGCGCCGCGGCCATGCGGGCTACGGCGCCGGTCAGGGCCTGGGGCTCGAAGGTCAGGTCGTCGGCGGCGGTGGGCAGGGGCGATCGATGGGCGTGACGCACCAGTCCGTCTCGCAGGAATGGCTCCTTGGCCCGCACGGCGGCCATGTCAGCGGAGGACGCCAGGACCAGCCTGAGCACCACGAAGATATAGTTCCGCACCCGCCCGTCGGAGATCACCGGCAGACCGAGCCCCGCCATATTGGTCGAGGCATCGCTGGATCCCGCCGATGGCGCTGCGGCCGCCGATCCGGTGGTCGTGTGCAGAACGATGAGGTCGCGACGGCGCATTCCGCATCATCACCGGCCACGGTTAATGACGCGTCTCGGTCCTGTTTCGCGTCCGTATGACACTGATCTTCCCCCATTTGGGACGCCCAGGCGCCGCCTGCGCGGGTGTTTCGCCCAGAACATCGACCAAAGGCCCCATCCCCGCCAGACCTTCCTAAAATGCCAGGCTCGGATCCGACCGTCATACTGGCTGGAGTGCTTGGATTTGACCCGAGGATCCAGAACGCGCCGATTGGGTGGCAGCACTTTTGATCAGGGTCTGGCTCGTGGCCCTTCCAGACCCTGAATCCGCGCGTAACCCACTGAATCTCAACATGTCGGAGTCCGAACCCGGATTCTTGGATTCAAAGAAAGTTTGGACCGGACGGCCGCTGACTATGGAACTCTCAAGAACCCAGCCCTCGCCACAAGTCCTTGGTTCCGCAGGCATCGAGCTCCGAGACTGGACTCCTGGACTCAAAAAAGTTCGGCCCGGCCCGTCCCGCTGAACACCTTCCCCCTTCGCGGCCGCGAAGAGTGGCGCCATACCTGTCAACGATGCCTCCCGTCGCTGAACTCCTCATCAATCTCGGCGCCGTCGCGGCCAACTATCGCACCGTCGAACGCGCCACCGGCCGTCCGGTGCATCCGGTGGTCAAGGCCGACGCTTACGGTCTGGGCGCGGCTGCCCTCTCCCGACACCTGATGAGCGAGGGCGCGCGAACCTTCTTCGTCGCCCGTGCCGCCGAGGGCGTGGCCTTGCGCGCCGAGCTGGGGACCGAGCCCGACATCTATGTGCTGGACGGCGCAGTCGCCGGAACCGAGCGCGCGCTGATCGACGCCCGGCTGCGCCCCGTGCTGAACCACAGCGGTCAGGTCCAGAGTTGGCGGGCGGCCGGCGGCGGCTTCTGCGGGTTACAGATTGATACGGGCATGAACCGGCTAGGCTTTCGGCCGGGAGAGGCTCCGCCTCCCTTCGACGGCCTTGCGCTGGTGATGAGCCACCTGGCCTGCGCCGATGAACCGGCCGAGCCGATGAACCGGCGCCAGCGTGACGCCTTCGCCGCCGTGTCCTGCCATTATCCGAACCAAATCAAATCTTTCGCCAATTCCGGGGGCTGTTTCCTGGGCAACGACTACGGCTTCGACGCCGTTCGGCCGGGCATCTGCCTTTACGGCGGCGGGCCTGAGGGGCGGCCGGACGCACGCATCGCCCCGGTGGCGACCCTGACCGCTCGCGTGCTCCAGGTGCGCGATGTCCCGGCCGGGGAAAGCATCGGCTATGGGCGCGGCTTTCTCGCCGATCGCCCGGCGCGCATCGCCCTGCTCGCTGCGGGCTACGCCGACGGCGTTGGCCGCGGCTGCGGCTCACGGGGCCAGGCTTTCGTGGCCGGGAAAGTCCGTCCCCTGATCGGCCGCGTTTCAATGGATGTGGCCGCCGTCGAGGTTACAGGCCTCGACGTCGCTCCGGGCGATCCAGTCGAGCTGTTCGGCCGCAATCTCCATCTGGAAGATGTGGCCCAGGCGGCCGGAACCATCGCCTACGAGTTGCTGACGTCTGTTACCGCAAGGGTGACCAGGGCTTACCAGTGACCGCTCATCGCGGCCGTGCCTATCACTGCCCCGGCGGCGCCCATGGCCAAGATCGACCCTATGACCAGCCAGATGATCGCCCACACCACGATGGCCGCGATCACCACCACTGCCGTGTACCCCAGTGCCTTTTCCTCGGGCGCGCGCATGACCCGGGGCAGGCCGAGATAAAGGAGGTAGAGGCTGTAGAGTCCCAAAAGGCCGCCCAGCCAGCCGAGCATGGGAATGACGTTGAAGACCGCCGCCACCCAGACCGCAGTCCAGGCGTAGACCGCCGTCTTGGCCGCCTGCACCCGGTCCTTCATTCCGCCGAAGGACGGGGCCAGGGCGTCGATGATCAGGCTGATCACGAACACCCCGATCAGGCTCAGGACATAGCCGACGAGGGCGGCAAGGATGGTGAAGGGCATTGCCCAGCCCATGAACAATGCTGCGCCGACGATACTGGCCGCCGGACCGATGGCGGCCAGTATCATCGCGTAGCGGGTGAACAGCCCTTGCACCGTCGCCGGCTCGGCGGCGATCACCATCCACTCGGCGGACGGGCGCAGCAGGATGCCCTTGATCCGTTCCACGAGCGAATACGAAGCAGGCGTGGATTCGATGGTCATGGCGGCAGCCCCCTATAAAGTGTCGCCCGTCAGAGAATGACGATCTTCCAGATAATGCAAGATCGAATGTCGGTTCCCGGACGCATGCCACGCCAGAACCGGTCGTGAGGAGCCCTGCGCCCGCTCGCCTCCCTGCCAAATCCTGCTAAGCCTCGCTCATGGCCAAGGACAACGCTCTCTTCGTCTGCCAATCCTGCGGGGCGGTCCACGCCAAGTGGGCCGGCCAGTGCTCGGCCTGCGCTCAGTGGAACTGCCTGGTCGAGGAGACGCGTTCGGCCCCGCCCGGCGCCATCAAGCCGACCACCAGTCGGGGTCGGGGCCTGGCGTTCGAAAGCCTGTCGTCCGAGACGCTCGAGCCGCCGCGTATCAGGACGGGCGTTGAGGAGTTCGACCGCGTCTGCGGCGGCGGCATCGTGCCAGGCTCGGCCCTCCTGCTGGGCGGTGATCCAGGCGTCGGCAAGTCGACCCTGTTGCTGGAGGTGGCGGCCAAGACCGCCCGTGCGGGCCGTCGCGTGGCCTATCTGTCCGGCGAGGAGGCGGTGGAGCAGATCCGCGCGCGCGCGCGCCGCATGGGCCTCGCCGACGCCTCGGTCGAGCTGGCCAGCGCCACCGCCCTTCGCGAAATCCTCTCAACCCTCAAGCGCGAGCGCTTCGACCTGGTCATCATCGATTCGATCCAGACCCTGTGGAGCGACGCTCAGGACTCCGGCCCGGGCTCCATCGTCCAGGTGCGCGCCTGCGCCGCAGAGCTGGTACGGCTGGCCAAGGCCGACGGGCCGGCCATCGTGCTGGTCGGCCATGTCACCAAGGACGGCCAGATCGCCGGCCCGCGCGTGGTCGAGCACATGGTCGACGCCGTCCTCTCCTTCGAGGGCGAGCGCGGCTATCCCTTCCGCATCCTCCGCGCTGGCAAGAACCGCTTCGGCGCCACCGACGAGATCGGCGTGTTCGAGATGGGCGAGACGGGGCTGCGCGAGGTCGCCAACCCTTCCGCCCTGTTCCTTGGCGAGGGCAAGGACCGCGCACCCGGCGCCGCTGTCTTCGCCGGAATCGAGGGCTCCAGGCCGGTGCTGTGCGAAATCCAGGCTCTGGTCGCGCCCGCCGCCTATGGCACGCCGCGCCGAGCGGTCGTCGGCTGGGATTCCGGGCGCCTCGCCATGGTGCTGGCGGTGCTGGAGGCGCGCTGCGGCGTCTCCTTCGGCGACCGCGACGTCTATCTGAACGTGGCGGGGGGCTTGCGCATCAACGAGCCCGCCGCCGACCTGGCCGCTGCCGCCGCCCTGATCTCCTCGGCGGTGGACAAGCCCCTGCCCCAGACCGCCGTGGTCTTCGGCGAGATCAGCCTGTCGGGCGAAGTCCGACCTGTCGGCCGGGCTGACGCTCGCCTGCGTGAATCCCTGAAGCTCGGCTTTGACCAGGCCCTCGCCCCGGCCGGCGGCGCCACGGCGGGGGTGCGGGTGGCCGGGCTTACCCGACTGTCCGAGGCAGTGGAGCGGATCGCAGCGGGCTAGGAGCGATCGACATTCGCCAACCTTGTCATTCATACAGACAGGATCAACTTTGAAACGACCGGACGTACGCTGAATATCGATAGTCCCGGCCAGCGCCCTGCGACCACCCCATCACGCAACCGATCCGGCCCTGTGACGCTTACCTGACTCCAGGGCGTTCAGGAGGCAGGCATGGCGGTGGTGCGCAGACGGTATGGCGGCGGGGGCTTGGCGCGAGCCCTCCACGGGCTGTTGCTGACCTTTCCAGTCGCCCTGTTCACCAGCGCGGTGGCCACGGACATCACCTATCTGAACACCGCCGAGATGCAGTGGACCAATTTCTCGGCCTGGCTAATCGCCGGCGGGCTGGTGTTCGGCGGCCTGGTGCTGCTGCTGGCTCTGATCGATCTGTTTCGGCGGAGTGGCGGCGGCCTGGTCTACTTCCTGGTCTTGGCGGTGATGTGGGTTGTCGGCCTGGTCAACGCTTTCAAACACAGCCAGGACGCCTGGAGTTCGGTGGGCGCCCTGGGGCTGGTCCTGTCGATCATCACCGCGCTGTTGGCCCTGATCGCCGGCGTGATGTTTTACGGCCGGTCCACCGTGCGCGAGGAGGGCCTGTGATGCGCCTGACCGTCCTGACCGCGGCCTCGACGGCCCTCCTGCTCGCCGCCTGCGGCGGCTCAAGCGACCCAAACCTGACCGAGACCGGGCCGCAGCCGGAGCTGGCCGACCTGGATCAGACACTGATCCCGCCGATGAACATCGCCCTGCCGGCGGCATGGGACGGCGAACTGCCCACAGCGCCGGATGGGTTTATTGTCACTCCGATCGCGACTGGGCTGCAGATTCCGCGGCAGATGCTGCTCTTGCCAAACGGCGACCTGCTGGTCACCGAAGGGCGGGGTGGCGGCGCCCCCGCGCTCAGGCCCAAGGACGTGATCGCCGGGGTCATCAAGAAACAGGGCAACACCCAGGTCGAAAGCGGCAATCGCCTGACCCTGCTGCGCGACGCCAACGGCGACGGCGAGTTCGAGACGCGCACGGTCTTCATCGACGATCTGAACGCTCCCTACGGCCTCGCCTTCGTGGATGGCTACATCTACATCGCCAATCAGGACGCCCTGGTGCGTGTCCCCTACACCGACGGCCAGACCCAGATCACGGTGGAGCCCGAGGAGGTGACCAAGCTGCCGTCGCGGCTGAACCACCACTGGACCAAGGCCATGACCGCCAGCGCCGACGGCCAGTTCCTTTATGTCGGCGTCGGCTCGAACAGCAACGCTGGCGAGCGCGGCATGGCGGTGGAGGAGGAGCGGGCTGTGGTCTGGGAAGTCACCCGCGAGACCGGCGCCCGGCGCACCATCGCCACCGGGATCCGCAACCCGACAGCCCTGGCCATCGAGCCCGGCACGGGCCAGCTGTGGGCTGCGGTCAATGAGCGCGACGAACTGGGCCCGCAACTGACGCCCGACTATCTGACGGCTGTGCAGGACGGTGGTTTCTATGGGTGGCCCTACAGCTACTGGGGACAGAATATCGATCCACGCGTGATGCCTCAAAGGCCGGATCTGGTGGCCACGGCTATCACCCCCGATTACGCCCTGGGCAACCACGTCGCCGCCCTGGGTCTCAGCTTCGCGGTCGACGGCGGCTTCGGCGGGCCTTTCATCGAAGGGGCGTTCGTCGGCCAGCACGGCAGTTGGAACCGGCAAGACCTGGCTGGCTACAAGGTTAGCTGGGTGCCGTTCTCCGGCGGTCGCCCGGCGGGCGAGATGGTCGATTTCGTCACCGGTTTCCTGACCGAGGACGGTCGTGCGCGTGGCAGACCTGTGGGTGTGCTGTTCGATCCCCGGACCCGCGCCCTGTTCATCGCCGACGACCTGGCCAACACGGTCTGGCGCGTGGCTCCGGCCGACGGGGCGACGGCGTCGCGCCCAGCGCAGACGGCGCCCGCGACCGCGAGGCCCCCGGGGGGCTGAGCCGAGTCTTTGCGGACGGCGGCGGTCGGGGCATAAGCGGGTCGAATCACCGCATCCTCGGGTCCGCATGACCGGCTATGATGTTTTCGCCCTGATCGTGGTGCTGCTGTCGGCCGGGTCCGGCTGGCTGCGCGGCGGGGTGCGCGAGGTCGTCACCCTGCTGTCGTTCGTGCTGGCGGCCATCCTGGCGCTCATCGCCCTGCCCGTGACGGGCCCGATCGCGCGCAGCCTGATCGATCCCGCCTGGGCGGGATCGATCGCGGCGGTCGTGGTGGTCTTCCTGGTCGTATACTTCGGCATCCGCACCGTGGGCGCGCTAGCCACGAAGAGTCTGAAGGGCGCGGGCGGCCTGGGCGTGGTGGATCGGTTCGCCGGGACCGCCATCGGCATAGTGCGGGCGCTGGTCCTGTTGGGCGTCGTCCACCTGGTGATCGTCGCGGCGACGCCGGCCGAGCGCCTGCCCGGCTGGTTCGCGCGCGCGGCCGCCCATCCCGTCGGCGCGGCCTCGGCGCGCGCCATTCAGGCGGTGCTGCCGGACATCGGCCGGGGTATGGATCGGCTGACCCCCGTGGTCGAGGATTCGGTGCGGCGCGGCCTATCGGACGATCCAGGCGCGGATGAAGCCTTGCCCCCGCCCCAATCGGAGACTACCTCGCCGGGCGATCCCCCCCGCTGACGCCCCTCCTCGGAGTCCGTCGATGATCCCTTTGCACCGTATCGCCGATCCGGTGATCCATCGCGCGCACCATCGCGATCCGGACGACGACCGGCCCCGCCTGGAGTGCGGCGTGTGCGGGGTCTGGGGAGCCCAAGGCGACGCCTCGGCCGCCGTCGCCCTGGGCCTGCACGCTTTGCAGCACCGCGGACAGGAGGCCTGTGGCATCGCGTCGGTGGCGGACGAGCGGTTCCACACCGAACGGCACCAGGGTTTGGTGGGAGAGGCCTTCGGCGGCGCCGATCTGGTCACGCGCTTGCCGGGCGATGCGGCCGTGGGTCACACCCGCTACTCCACCGCCGGTGGCAGCTTCCTGCGCAACATACAGCCGATGTTCGCAGATCTGGATACAGGCGGCATCGCCATCGCTCACAACGGCAACCTGACCAATTTCAGGGCGCTTCGGAACGAACTGGTGGCCGAGGGCGCCATCTTTCAATCGACCTCGGATTCCGAGGTCATCTTGCATCTGATCGCCCGCTCGCGCCGCAGCCGCATCGTCGACCGCTTCGTTGACGCGCTCAGCCGCATCGAGGGCGGCTACGCCCTGGTCGCGCAGACCCCGCGCAAGATGATCGGAGCGCGCGACCCCCTGGGCATCCGGCCGCTGGTGCTCGGCCGCCTGGGCGAGGCCTGGGTGCTGGCGTCCGAGACCTGCGCTCTGGACACCATCGGAGCCACCTTCATCCGTGACGTCGAACATGGCGAGGTGGTCGTGATCGACGACGATGGCCTGCGCTCGCTCCGCCCCTTCCCGGCCCAGGCCGCCCGGCCTTGCCTGTTCGAGTACGTCTATTTTTCGCGCCCCGACAGCGTGGTGAACGGCAAATCGGTCTATGAAGTCCGAAAGGCCATGGGTCAGGCCCTTGCCCGCGAGCACGGGGTCCAGGCCGACATCGTGGTGCCGGTGCCGGACTCCGGCGTGCCCGCGGCGCTCGGGTACGCTCAGGAGAGCGGGCTGCCTTTCGAGATGGGCATCATCCGGAGCCACTATCTGGGCCGTACCTTCATCCAGCCCAGCCAGGGCGCCCGCCAAAAGGGCGTGAAGATGAAGCACAGCCCCAACCGCGCGGCGCTTTCGGGCAAGCGGGTGGTGCTGATCGACGACTCCATCGTGCGCGGCACCACCTCGCTGAAGCTGGTGCGCTCGGTGAGGGCCGCGGGTGCGGCCGAGGTTCACCTGCGCTCGGCCTCGCCGCCGATTCTCCATCCGGATTTCTACGGCATCGACATGCCCGAGAGGGACCAACTCCTGGCCGCCAACCACTCGCTTGAGGAGATGCGCGCCATGCTGGAGGTGGACACGCTCGGCTTCCTGTCCGTCGATGGCCTCTATGGCGCCGTCGGAACCGGACCCCGCGACGCCGACCAGCCGCAGTTCACCGATCACTATTTCACCGGCGACTATCCCACCCGGCTGCTGGACCGCGAGATTGAGGCCGGCGGCGAGGAGATCGTGCAGAGGCAACTTTCCTTGTTGGTGAGCGCTTGACGGGAATGGAAAACCGGCTCGGCTATTTCACCCTTGAGACCCCCGACATCGACAAGGCCCGCGCCTTTTTTGGGGCGTTGTTCGGCTGGGACTTCAGCGACGACGCGTCGCGGCCCACCTATGCCCACGTCAGTGGCTCGCGCGAACAGAGCGGACCCGCCTTCGGTATCGTCAAAGGCGAGCGCAAGGACTTCTCGGCGCTGTATTTTCGGGTGAGCGACATCGAGGCGAGCTGCGCCAGGGTCGAGCAACTCGGCGGCAAGGCGGCCGTGCCTTCCGAAAGCGACAGCGGCAGGCATGTTGTCGTCGAGGACGACCAGGGTGTGACGTTCAGCCTGTGGGAACCCGCGCCGGGCTATGTCTGACGCCTAAGGCGCGCTATCAGCCGCGCGATGACGGACACCGCCGCCCCCGACCTTGCCTTTTCCGGGCGCATCGCCCTGATTACCGGTGCCTCCCGAGGCATCGGTTACGAGAGCACCCTCGCCCTCGCCAGGGCAGGCGCGCAGGTCGTCGCAGCGGCGCGGACCCAAGGCGCGTTAGAGGAACTTGACGACGCCGTCTTCGCCGCTACCGGCCGGCACGCAGTGCTGGTTCCGTTCGATCTGGTGGACGGCGGCGCCATAGACCGGCTGGGCGGAGCGCTGCACGAGCGGTTCGGACGTCTGGACATATGGGTGCACACGGCGGCGACCATGGGGGCCGCTGGCCTGACGCCGGTCAGTCACGCCGAACCGCGCGGCTTCGCCAAGATCGAGCGCACCAATTTCACTGGCGTCTATCGCCTGATCCGCTCTCTGGAGCCCCTGTTGCGTCAGTCGGACGCCGGGCGGGTGATCCACCTGACCACCAGTCTGGCGCAAAAGCCGCGCGCCTTCTGGGGCGCCTATGCGGCGACCAAGGCGGGCGCCGAGGCCCTGATGGCCGCCTGGGCCGACGAGATCGAGAACACCCCCATCCGTGTCGCCATCCTGGATCCCGGCCGCATGCGGACCCAGTTGCGCGCCCAGGCCTATCCCGGGGAGGACCCCGCAGACCTGCCGCACCCTGCGGAAATCGGTCCGCTGATCCTGGAACTGGCTCGGCAGAACGCGACGCCGCCCTTGCGCGTCGACTTCAGGACGTGGTCGGCGGCCTCGCGCACTTGAGCGCGGAAACCCCTTGCATGATCATATAAGGATATCCTTATATGAAGAAATGAGCATCAGCGCAGATCTGGCGATCGAGGCGTTGCGCGCGGCGGGGGAACCGACGCGTCTGCGCGTGCTGTCCCTGTTGGCGGCCGGTGAGCTGTCGGTGATGGAACTGTCACGCGTCCTGGAACAGAGCCAGCCGCGCGTCTCACGCCACCTCAAGCTTATGACGGACGCCGGCTTGATCGAGCGCTTTCCCGACGGCGCGAGGGTTTTCTACCGCTTGTCGTCCGAAGCCGCAGCACGGAGACTGGTTGAGACGACGCTGGATCTGATCGAGGACGACGCCTTCGATCGCGATGACCAGCGACTGGAGGTGGTGCGCAAGGATCGCGAGGCCGAGGCCAAGGCTTATTTCGAGCGTGTCGCGCCCCAATGGGACCGCATCCGCTCGCTCTATGTCTCCGAAAGCGCGGTCGAGGCCGCCATCGACCGGCTGATCGGGCCCGGCCCCTTTGAGCGGGTGGTGGACCTGGGGACCGGCTCGGGCCGCATGCTGACGCTGGTGGGCAAGCGGGCGCGGGTCGCCATAGGGTTGGATCTCAGCCAGAACATGCTCAACATCGCCCGCTCCAACGTCTCGCGCGCGGGGCTGGAGAGGGTCGAACTTCGCCACGGCGACATCTTCGCCACCCGCCTGCCGGCTCAGAGCGCCGATCTGGTGATCGTTCACCAGGTGCTGCACTACCTGTCGGACCCCGCTGCTGCGGTGGCCGAGGCGTCGCGGCTGGTGGCGCCGGGCGGCCGCATCCTGATCGTCGACTTCGCCCCCCACGATCACGAGCGGCTGCGCGAGGAGCATCAGCATCGCCGTCTGGGCTTCACCGACGTCGAGATCGGAGACTGGCTGCGTGATGGCGGCCTGACCCCGGCCGAGCCCGTGGACCTCCCGCCAGACCACGATGGCCTGACGGTCACCCTGTGGTCCGCTCGCCGTGCAGGGGTCCAGACGCGAGAGGCCGCCTGATGTCCGTCCCTCTCGCCACCCCCATCGGGCCCACCTTGGCTCAAGCCCGCGCCCTGCTGCTGTCGCCTCTGGGACCGGTGGCGCGAGCCGGGTCGAACCAGCAGCCGGTGCGCGTCTCCTTCGAATTCTTCCCGCCTAGAACCGATGAGGCTGAGGCCAATCTCTGGAACGCCATTCGCCGGCTGGAGCCGCTGAACCCCGCCTTCGTCTCGGTAACCTACGGCGCCGGCGGATCGACGCGCGAGCGGACGCATCGCACGCTGCAACGGATCATTACGGAAACCAGCCTGCGCCCCGCCGCCCACCTAACCTGCGTCGAGGCGAGCCGCGAAGAGGTCGGCGAGGTCATCGCCGGCTACAAGGCGATCGGCGTCGATCACATCGTGGCGCTGCGGGGCGATCCTCCGGATGGGGCGGGCATCGGCGGCGTGTATCGCCCGCGCAAGGATGGCTACGCCAACGCCACCGAGTTGACCGCCGCCATCAGCCGGGCGAGCGGGTTCGACATCACGGTTGGCGTCTATCCGGAACGGCACCCCGAGAGCCCGTCGCTGGACCACGACATCGAAGTGCTGAAGGCGAAGGTCGACGCCGGCGCCACCCGCGCCATCAGTCAGTTCTTCTTCGACATCGACGCCTTCCTGCGCTTCCGCGACCGGGTGCGGGCGGCGGGGATCGAGATCCCGCTGATCCCCGGCGTCATGCCGGTGTCCAACTTCGCGGGCCTGAGGCGCATGTGCGGAGCGTGCGGGGCCAGCGTTCCCGACTGGCTGAAGGCCCATTTCGACGGGCTGGATGACGACCCGGAAACCCGCAAGCTGCTCGCCGCCTCCGTCGCCGCCGAGACCTGCGCGCGGCTGCAGG
>CAZITK010000034.1:0-12197 GCA_964542145.1 uncultured Brevundimonas sp. | reverse complement strand
GAGTGCAGCCGCGCCACGCCGAGCACGGCGTTCAGTTCGTCCACCGTCCCATAGGCCCCGACGCGCAGGTCGGTCTTGGACACCGGCGCGCCAGACGCCAGGCGCGTCGAGCCGTCGTCGCCGGCGCGGGTATATATCCGGTTCAGCGTGACCATCAGCCGCCCTGGCCCTTCAAAAACAGGGCGATCAACAGCACGATGATGGCCAGGGCCTGCAACCCGACCCTCAGCCGCATCAACCGATTGGAATGTGATCGCGCGAATTCGCCGCCCCTGAACATCGCGTACAGGCCGAAGCCGAGGGTGACGGCGACCGCACCGATGGCGGCGACGATAAGAATGTCGATCAGGCTCATCCGAACAGTCTAGGCCCGGTCGATCCGCGACGCCAAGGCTTCAGTCGACCACCTGAAACCGCCGCCCGTCGAACACGCGCAGCACCTGGCGCAGGTCACGTCCGCGCTTGAGGATCTGACCGGCGGATCCCATAACCGTCCAGGCCCCCTGTCGCGCGGCCAGAGCCGGGCGTTTTTCGATACGGTAAAGCGGGGCGTCGCCATGCCGGCGGAACACGGCGAACTCAGCCCAGTCGGCGTGCCGGGCGATCGAATAGTCCCGCCATTCGCCCTGGGCGACCATGCGGCCATAGACCTTGAGGATTGCGTCCAGCTCGCGCCGCTCGAAGAAAATCGGGCCCGCCGGGGCGGCGCTGTCCGACGACGAAGTGGGGCGCAGGCTCATATTCGAACAGTTAAGCGGCCCGGCCGAAAACGCCAGCGCACACGCGCGCCGACGCCGAAATCGCGTCAGTCATGAAATGGCCCCGTTTCGGTCCTTCCCGCGCCTGTATGCGGCTCGACAAACTCGGTGTCGACCGGTCGGGAAGCTTGAGGCTCCGGATTCTGAACAGCCCCCCCAGCCCCCCGGGGTTTCGAGATTTCCGGCCAGTCGACGATCCCTCCAAGTGAAGCGCCCGCCTGACTCTCCCTCCCCTCCCGGTCAGGCGGGCGTTTTGCCGTCCGGCGTCGTCTCGCCGCGTGGAGCGTAGCGCGCTCCGGCGGGGTCGGGCGCCGCTTCCGGTCCCGCACCTGTCACCGCCAGGGTCTCGGTCACTTCGCCGCGCAGCACCGTCAACTCGGCCCCCGCAGCGCCGTCGCCCAGCATCCCGGCCAACTGCGCCAAGGTTCGCGGCTGACGTCCGTCGACGGCTTCGATCCGGTCTCCGGCCCTCAAGCCCGCGGTCGCCGCGTTCGACCCGGCCGTGACAGAAACCACCTGCAGCTCGCCCTCGCCGTCGGCCCTCAGCCTTGCCCCCCAGGCGATCACCGCGTCACCGCCCGCCATGACGGCCGGAGCTGTCTGCGGAGCGATGATCAGCGTGCCGCGCCGTTCCTCGCCGTCGCGCAGGAAGATGATGGGCAGACTGTCTCCCGGCGACGACACCCCCACCGCCGCCAGGAAGGATCCGCCGTTGGCCACGGGTCGATCTCGGATCCGGATCACGACGTCGCCGCGCCTCAACCCGGCCCCTTCCCCTGCCGATCCGGGCTGCACGTCCTCGACGATCGCTCCGCGCGAGCGACTGAAACCGCCGGACTTGGCGCGGGCCGGGTTCAGCGAGGCGACGGTGAGGCCGGTGCGACCGCGCACCACCTCTCCCGTCGCGCGCAACTGGGCCACCACCACGGCCATGATATTGGTGGGCACGGCGAAGGCGATGCCGTCGTTGCCGCCCCCGAAACCGCCCGACAGGATCGAGGTGTTGATGCCGATCAACCGACCCCGGCTGTCCAGCAGCGGCCCGCCCGAATTGCCGAAATTCACCGCCGCGTCGGTCTGAATATAATCCTCGACCGCGTCGCCGAGGCCCGAGCGCCCCAGGCCTGAAACCACCCCCATGGTCACCGTCTGGTCCAGCCCCAGCGGATAACCCACGGCGAAGGCGAGGTCGCCGGTCTTCAAGGTATCGGAGTCAACCACGGGAACCTGGGACAGGCCCCCCGCCGGGATCTGCAGCACCGCCAGGTCGGTGGCCTTGTCGGCCCCCAGCAGGACCGCATCCAGGGACCGGCCGTCCGGCAGGTCCACGCGGAAGCTCGCGCCCTTGTCCACCACATGGTGGTTGGTGACCACGATGCCCTGCACCGCGTCGATGATGACGCCGGAGCCGCCGGCGGATTCGCGCGGCTCACGAGGGGTGGAACTCGGGCCGGACGAGCGTCCGAACGTCGCCACCGACACCACCGCGGGCAGGGCGTCTTCCAGCAGCTCCGCGAAACTCAGCACGCCCCGCCGCGCGTCCGTCGGGATATGAGCGACTGCGGGAGAGGCGAGGGAGATGGCGACGACGGCGGCGACGAGGGGCTTAAGGCGACGGGTCATCGGGGCTCCAGGCTGTCGATGAAGCCTAGCGCGCCGTGACGGCCCTGACGACAGGGAACTGTGCGCGATTTCAGGGCGCGATGGCCGAACCATGCCATCCCCCCCGCGTTTGGGGCCCGTCAATCGTTTGGAACCCGACCATGACCCGTCTGCTGCTGCTGTCCGCCTCACTGCTCGCTCTTGGCGCTTGCGCCACGCCGCCGGCGAGCGACTCGGGTTTTCTGTCGAGCTATCAGAACCTCTCGGCTGCGCCTGCGGTCTTGGCCTCCATCCGCCGGAGCCGGGACGACACCGCCCTGGCGGTCGTCGACCGCATCGCCATCGCCCCGACGATCTTCGTCGGCGGCGCGGAGGCCGGCTTGTCGCCCGAGGAATCCGCCTGGGTTCTGGCCGAGGTCGATCGTCAGGTATGCTATGAGCTCAGCGAACGTTTTACAGTGCTTCAGCCGGGCGATACGGCCGCCCAGGCCACGGCGCGCACGGCGGTCACGGCGCTCAGCCTGACCAACCCGATCGGTTCGGGCGCCTCGGCGGTAGCCAACTTCTTCATCCCGGGCCCGATCGGCGTCCGCGCCCCGGGCACGACCGGCGGCCTCGCCGCCGAAGCCGAGCTGCTGGCGACCTCCGGTCAGCGTCAACTGGCCGCCATCGCCTGGGCGCGCAACGCCAAGGTGGTCGGGATTGACGGCCCCTCCCTGTCGCGGATCGGCGATGCGATGCAACTGGCCGCGCCGTTCGGCGACGCCGTGGGCGACGCCTTCTCACCCCCGAACCGGGCCGGCCGCGCCATCGCCGATCCCGACCCCTGCGCCCGCTTCGGTCCGCGCATCCGCCCGGTCGGCTTCGTGGCGCGCTTCGCCACCGGCCTTTACGAACCGAACCTCAGCGCCGCGCCGCGCCAGCCTGTGGCGGCGGATTAGGCCCCGGGGTTCACCATCGCCCTCGCGGCTTGACCTGAAGACCCGCACCGTGGTGAGCGCGCCTGGATGGCGGGTCCAGCCCCGACGATGAGCGCGGTTTACGGCGAAACGACTGCTCCAGCCCTCGAAATGAACGATCCTGAAGATCGACGGGCTTGCCGTAGCCTTCACTGGCGCGGCTGGCTGGCGGCGACCTGATCTGTCCAATCGATGATCTGGGCGTTCACCTCGGTCGTGGCCAGCTCAAAGGCCTCGACGATGGCCGAGACCCGGTTCTCGCCGGCCGGCCGATGGACGGCGAAGTTGCGCTCGGCGATCACCTGTCGGCTCGGAAAGCTCATGATGCGGCCGCGCACGGCGATCACCGCATCCGGGGTCCCGCCCTCCGCCGCGTAGCGCGCCTCGAACGCGCGCACGTCCAGGTCTAGAGACACTGACGCGGGGGTCAGCTCCTGGCGGCCGATGATGCGGGTGTTGCGCGCACGCTCGACGAAGGCGTTCTCCAGGCTATCGGTGAACAGGCTCCGGGCGTCCGAGACCCAGCGCGCACCGCCGATATAGGCCGCCTCGGCCCCGGTCACTCCCAGGATCCGGTCACCGCCCGATGCGTCGGGAAAGCTGATGCGCCGCAGGGCCACCGAGAGGGCCTGGTCGCCCGGCGCGGACGTGGCCTCGACCGGCGCCGAGCCGAAGCGGTACAGCTGGACCGGATCGGGCGTGGACAACAGGGCGCAACCCGATACGGCCAGAGTCAGACCGACGGCGGCGATGATGTGCAGGCGGGTCATGGGGCGACCTCGAGTTCAGTAGAGGGCGGGCGGGCGATGAAGTCACGCGGGCTTGTCCGCACCTGATCCACCAGCGCTTCCAGGGACTCGGCGGCGCTTTCCAGCCCCTGGATGGCGGTGGTCAGTTGCGGCAGCCCGGTGGTGGCGAAGTTGTCGATCGGACCCTGCAGGCCGCTGGCGGTCTCGTTGATGGTCTGCATCGCCTGCCGCGCCTCGTCGGCGGCCTGTTCGATATTGGCGATGGCCCGGCGGCCGTCGCCCTGGATCAGCTGCCGCGCCTCCGCCCCGAGGGCTTCGTATTCGGCCACTGCGCTGGAGGCCGAGGCCAGGGTGGTCTCGAGATCGGCCAACATGCCCTTCCTCGCCTCCAGTTCACGTGAAATGGTCTCGACGCTGTTCAGGGTGGTGGAGAAGGATCGGATATTGTCGTCTGACAAGACCCGGTTGACGCGGTTCAGCGCATCGACCGCCTGAGCCAGCACCGTGCCGCCTCCCTGCAGCAGTTCGGCGATGGGGCTGGGCTGGCTCTGAATCACCGGCACCACATTGGCGGGATACTGATCCTTCAGCACGGCGCTCTCGGGACTGCCGGCGGTGATCTGGATGTAGTTGACCCCCGTGATGCCCAGGGGCTCCAGCTGGGCGCGCGAGCTGACCCGCACCGGCGTAGTCGAATCCAGCCGCACCCGGGCGATGACCTCGTCGCCACGCTGGGGGTCGAGGTTCAGGTCGGTGACCTCGCCCACGCGAATACCGTTGAAATGCACCTCGCCGCCCTCCGACAGACCGCGCACGGGGCCATAGAAGACGATGTCGTAAAGGTCGTACTCGTTGGCGAACTGGATGCGAGCGAGCCAGATGGCGAACAGCACCAGAAGCGCGAGCAGCGCCACGGTGGCGACCCCGACGACGGCGTAGTGGGCGTCTCTTTCCATCTTCCGCCCTCCTCAGGCGGCCTTATGCGCGCGGCCGGCGAAACCGGAAACCCGATCCGGCGCCCGCCGCGCGCTCATGGTGTCATGTCCAGCTCGGCCTTGGCCGAGCCTTGGGCGGCGCGACCGCGCGGGCCCAGGAAATAGTCCTTGATCCACGGATGGTCGGAACGCTCCAAGTCCTCGATCGGTGCGCTCTCGACGACCTTCTTGTCGGCCAGCACCGCGATGCGGTCGCAGACTGCATACAGGCTGTCTAGGTCGTGGGTGATCATGAAGACGCTGAGACCCAGGTCGTCCGACAGCTGACGAAGCAGGGCGTCGAAGGCCGCGGCGCCGATGGGGTCCAGACCCGCCGTCGGCTCGTCCAGAAACAGCAACTCGGGATCCAACGCCAGGGCCCGCGCCAGACCGGCGCGCTTTTTCATCCCGCCCGACAGCTCGGCCGGCTTCAGATGATGGCTCTCGGGACCCAGGCCCACCATGGCGATCTTCATCTCGGCCAGTTCGCTGATCACCGATTTCGACAGATCGGTGTGTTCGATCAGGGGCGCGGCGACGTTCTGGAGCACTGTCAGGGAGGAGAACAACGCACCCTGCTGAAACAGCAGCCCCGTGCGCCGGTCGATCTCGGCCCGATCCGTCCGACTCATGTCCTCGCGGTCCAACCCCAGCAGCCTGATCGAACCGCCGTCCGGCCGTTTCAGCCCGACGATTGTGTTCAGCAGCACCGTCTTGCCCGTCCCCGAGCCGCCAACCACCCCCAGCACCTCGCCGCGTTCCAGGGTCAGGTCCAGATCCCGATGGATCACCCGCTCGCCGAACTGGCTGAGCAGTCCCCTGACTTCGATGACCGGCGTGTCGCGGGCCTCCGCGCCCTCGGCGACGCGCTGTTTGGCGTCGTCGCGCGCCCTCATATGCCCAGCTCCAGGAAAATAAGGGCGAACACCGCGTCCAGGAAGATGATGGCGAAGATGGCCTGGACCACCGCCGCGGTCACCCGTCGGCCCAGGCTCTCCACGTCGCCGGCCACCGACATGCCTTGACGGCAGCCTATGGCCGCCACCACCAGGGCGAAGACCGGCGCCTTGACCAGACCCACCATCAGGTGAGTGAACATGTAGCCGTCGTCATAGATGCGTTGGATAAAGAACACCGGCCCGAGGTTCAGCTGGCTCCAGGTCACCAGCATGCCGCCGAACAGCCCGGCCAGTACCGCCACGAAGGTCAGCAGCGGCAACATGATCAACAGAGCCGCCAACCGCGGGATGACCAGGGCCTGGAAGGGATCGACGCCCATCACGTTCATGGCGTCCACTTCCTGATTCATCCGCATCGAGCCGATCTCGGCGGCGAAGGACGACGCAGACCGGCCGGCCAGCAGCACGGCGGTGATGACCACGGCGAATTCGCGCAGCACGGCCACGCCGATCAGCTGCACCGCGAACACCCCGGCCCCGAACTGGCTGAGCAGGTCCGCGCCGAGAAAGGCGATCACCGCCCCGATGAAGAAATTGGTGACAGCGACGATCGGCAGGGCGTCCAGGCCCGCGCGCTCCATCTGGCTGACCCAGGCCGGCCAGCGGATCTTGCGCGGATTGACGATGGCTCGGCCCATGGCGACCAGCAGCCGGCCCAGAAAGGCCATGGACAGGACCATTTCGGCCCAGATATCGGCCACCCCGCGCCCGACCCGACCAAAGGCCCGCACCGCCCAGGCGCGGCGACGCGGCGGCGCAGCCCGGTCACGCTCCAGCTTTCCGACCATGGCGTAGACCCGACCCGCCTCGGGCCGGCCAGACCAGGCGTCTTCGGACAGATGCACGCCTGCCTGAATCAGGGCCAAGGCCCCGGCGGTGTCGAACCGGCCCATCTCGCCGAGGTCCAGCGCCCGCACCTCGGCGCCGCTCAAACGATCCGGCAATCGACGCGGCGCGTCGCCCAGTTCAGTGGCGGTCCAGTCGCCGCGCAGAGCCAGAACCGCACCGCCGCGATCGCTGTCCTCTCCGCCGATGTCGAACTGAGCGCGCGCCATGCCGTCTCTTTAGCCGATCCCCCCGCCCTGGCTAGCCAGGCGCGTCTTCCAACAGCGCACGGCGGAGCCGGAGGTTCATAACAGCGCCTTGGCCGCCCGCAGGTCCTCCACGAAGGCCGCACGCTCACGGACGCGCGCCTTCTCGTCCGGCAGGCGCAGCAGATACGAGGGGTGAACAGTGATCAGCGCGGTCGCCCCGTCCGCCAGCGCCAGGGGCCGGCCCCGCTCCTTTGTAACCGTCGGCTTCCTGCCTAGCACCCCGAGGCTCGCCGTGCCGCCCAGGGCCAGGATCACCCTGGGCTTCACCAGTTCGCGCTCCTGGTCCAGCCACCAGCGGCAGGCGCTCACCTCCCCGGCGTTCGGCGTCTTGTGCAGCCGGCGTTTGCCGCGCGGCTCGTGTTTGAAGTGCTTCACCGCGTTGGTGACATAGATGTCGGACCGCTCGATGCCGACCTCTTTTAGGGCGCCGTCAAACACCTTGCCCGCGGGGCCGACAAAGGGTCGGCCGGCCAGATCTTCCTGGTCTCCCGGCTGCTCACCCACCACCATCAGCCTCGCCCGCCTCGGCCCCTGGCCGCACACTCCCTGCGTGGCGTCGCGCCATAGCGGACACCGGCGACACCCCTGAACCGCGCGTTCAATGTCCGACAGGCTATTGGCGACGACATCGTCCGTCGGGCAGTGCGGCCGTGCGACGGGAGCGGTCGCCCCCGCCAGGCGCGGATTGCCCGGTGTGGGGACGGCCTCGACCATGGCTGTGGTGCGGACCGCGGAAAGGGCCGTCAGTTCCGGAATCAGCGACGCTTCGGGCAGGTTTTTCCAGTACCGCTTGGGCATCTCGCCCTGCATCGTCCTGGTTTTCAGACGCGCCGGATTGAAGGTCGAGGCGTAGTAGGTCTTCCAGTAGTCCTCCACCACGTCGCCGTCGGGCGCCATGTCCCGCGTCGCCGGTGGAGCGAAGCTCAGGGCCTCGCCGTCCCACAGCGCCGCGCCGTCTGGGGTCAAAATCGACCAGCGCATGGCCCCGAAGCGCCGGACGAAGAACCCCGCCGTCTTCTCCAGCACCCGATGCGCCGGCTCGAACCAGGCCACCCAGGCCTCGCCCTGATCGTCCTCGACGCGCCGGAACCGAACGAAAGCCTTCATCTTGTGGCTCGCCCGGCTGACGTTCTTGGCGCGCTCCAGCGCGTCGGCCACGTCCCGATCCGTGGTGATGCGCATCAGGTTCGGCTCGTCACCCAGCCGCCACAGCAGCCGGTACATCAGCTCAAACCGATCGGCCGAGCGATGCAGGATCACCTCGCTAGCGAGGTCGAGGAAACTCTTTGGGACCCGAAATTCCTCCTCTCGCTCAACCCCGCGAAAGCCGGGGTCCAGTTCTTTCCCGCGCTCGGACCCTGCCAAATTTTGCGTTTGCAGCACCGGCTCCCGGCATGCGACGGGAGGAGCGGGAAGGAAAGCATCGAACAACCCGCTCTGCTCGCCGCCGCCCACCCGAAACCCCGCATGCTCCGGTCTCACTCCCGCCGCTCGCAGCCGTCGCGCCCCCGCCCGCCAGCCGTCGAAGTCGATCTCGTGGGCCAGGGTCGCGACGCGCATCAGAACAGGCTCAGCTGTTCCGCCGGGCGCTCCGGCGCGATCCGCTGGCGCAGGTCCACCGCGTCCGTCAGCCCCCCAGGCGTCCAGTCCAGCGCCGTGATGAACGGCCTGATCTTCTCCACCGACCGCGTCAGCCGTCCGACATCCTCCAGCCGCAACGTCTTCCAGCGCCGCACCTGGATCATCCGATCGACCGACTTCACCCCCAGCCCCGGCACGCGCAGCAGCATCTCGCGCGGCGCGGTGTTTACATCCACCGGAAACTGTTCGCGGCTGTTCAGCGCCCAGGCCAGCTTGGGGTCGATGGCCAGATCCAGCATGCCGTCCGTCGCCGACTGCCCGATCTCGGGCGCCGAAAATCCATAGAACCGCATCAGCCAGTCGGCCTGATACAGCCGGTGTTCGCGCATCAACGGCGGCCGCGAAACCGGCAGGATGGCCGACGAATCCGGGATCGGACTGAAGGCTGAATAATAGACCCGCTTCAGCCCATAGCCGCCGTACAAGGACGCGCTACGGGCCATGATCTCGGTGTCCGGCGCCCCGTCCGCGCCCACGATCAGCTGGGTCGATTGACCGGCGGGCGCGAACTTTGGCGGACGGGCGCGATCCTTCTTCCGGGGCTTGGCCGCCTCGACCTTCAACCGCACCTGGCCCATGGCCTTCTTGATGACGCGGGGATCCTTCTGCGGCGCCAGCCTCAGGATCGCCTCGTCGCGCGGCAACTCGATGTTGGCCGACAGCCGGTCGGCGTACAGCCCCGCCTCCTCGACCAGCAGCGGATCGGCCTCCGGAATTAGCTTCAGATGGATATAGCCGCGGAACTGGTGCTCTTCGCGCAGGCTCTTGGCCACCCGCACCAGCTGCTCCATCGTGTAATCTCCCGAGCGGATGATGCCCGACGACAGGAACAGGCCCTCGATATAGTTTCGGCGATAGAAGTCGAGCGTCAGCTTGACCACCTCCTCCACCGAGAACCGCGCGCGCTCCACGTTCGAAGACACCCGATTGATGCAGTAGGCGCAGTCGTAGATGCAGAAGTTGGTCAGCAGGATTTTGAGCAGCGACACGCAGCGCCCGTCCGGCGTATAGGCGTGGCAGATGCCCATGCCTTCGGTCGAGCCCAGCCCCTTGCCGTCCGAAGAATTGCGCTTGCTCGTTCCTGACGAGGCGCAGGACGCATCGTACTTTGCCGCGTCAGCCAGGATCGAGAGTTTGCGACGCAGGTCCAGTTGAGCCATGTGTTCATGATACGTTCCAGCCTTGCGCCGTGTCCAGCGCTGCCGTGGTTCATTCAGCTTTGCGGCAGAACCACCCGCGTCAGCCGCCAGTCGAACAGCCCGTGACGGCCCATCACCAGATCGACGGACTGATCCGGCGCAGCTGGATCGAACACGCGCACCCCGAACGTGTTCAGGTCGCGATAGCTGTAGAGCACCTCGGTTCGACGCGGGGTCTCGGTATCGACCGCCGGCGGCTCGCCACGTGCAGCCTCGCGCGGCGTCGGCGCCTGTGCTGTCCGCACGATGGCGGCGATGGCCTCGGGCGTGACCACCGCCTCCACCGCCCCGTCGATCAGCGCCGGCGCCAGCAGCATGCCTAGGCCGCCCAGCGCCGACCCCAGCCGGTCGTCAGTCCCGGCCTCGCGGCGCAGCCGGTCGCGCAGCTGGCCCTTCAGATCCTCGCGCACGGCCGGGAAATCGACCCGTCGCTCCAGCCCCGCCACATCGCCCGCGCGCGCATCCTCGACCAGGGCGCGCGCCGCAAACACGGGGGACAGGGCGTAGGCCGCGATGAAACCGGCCAAGGCGAGGCCGATGATCCCGAAAACGATGCGCTTTTTCGCCATGACCTTCCTTATCACCCCCGTCGTTTGTCCAGCGCAACCGGCAAGCCCGCGGTTCCGTCGCTTCCCGGCGCCGGTGCGGTTGACGCGAGCGTTTGAACCCGGCCTCCTGCACGCCGCTGTTTTCTGGAGCCGCCTGATGATCCGTGTCGCCGCAACCGCCGCCGCCCTCGCCCTCGTGCTCGCCGCCGGAACGGCTCCGGTCCTGGCTCAGCCCGCCGCCGTCCAGCCGCCCGCCGCGTCGGCGTCGGCGACGGATCCGGCCCTGGCCTCGATCCTGTCGGATTATGAAGCCTATCTGCGCGGGGTTGATCCCATCTCGGCGGGCATGGAGGGCGACCGAGAGGCCCTGCGCCGCCTGCCCGACGCCTCCCGCGAAGCCGAGCTGGCCAACCAGGGGAAGCTTCAGGCCTTCGCTGACCGCGTCGCCGCCATCGACCCGTCCGGCCTCGACGACCAGGACCGGCTGAACCGCGACTTCCTCGCCTTCGTGCTCAAGCGGGCGCTGGACCGCATCCCGCTCGACACCGGACGCATCGACGCCTTCAGTTCCGAGGGCGGACCGGGTCAGATGTTCGGCTATCTGGCCAATGTGACCCGCATCACGACCCGCGAGGACGCCGAGGCCTGGATCTCCCGGCTCGAACTCGCACCCAGGGTCTATGCCGACACCCGCGCCCATGCCCGCCGTGCATTGGAGACCGGCCTGGTTCAGTCGCGCCCCACCGTCGAGAACGCGCTGAGCCTGATCGAGCCCGAGGCGGCCCTGACGCCCGAGACCGATCCCCTGCTCAAGCCGTTCGAGCGGCTCCCGGCCTCTATCCCCGTCGCCGACCAGGCGGCCTTGCGCGAGCGCGCCCGCCGGGCCGTGGCCGAAGGGATCATGCCGGAACGCCGCGAATGGGTCCGTTTCCTGCGCGAGGACTATCTGCCCCGGGCGCCGGAGACCCTGGGCCTGATCCACCGTCCCGGCGGCCGCGAGCTCTATGCCTATCTGGTCAGGAGCTTCACCACCACCGACATGACACCTGACGACGTCCACGCCGTCGGCCAGGCCGAGGTCGCCCGCATCCGCGCCCGCATGGATGAGGAGATGGCCGCAGCCGGATGGGACGGGGATTTCGCCAGCTTCCTTGAGCACCTGCGCACCGACCCGCGCTTCTACGCCCAAACCCGCGAACAGCTGCTGGAAAAGGCGTCTGAGATGGCCAAGCGGGCCGATGACGGCCTGCCGGCCCTGTTCCGGACCCTGCCGCGCCTGCCCTATGGGGTGCGCCCCGTCCCGCGCGAGATCGAGGCCAACTACACCACCGGCCGCTATTCTCCCGGCTCGATCGAGAACGGCGTCGCCGGCGCCTATCTGGTCAACACCGGCCGACTGGATCAGCGCCCGCTCTATGAACTGCCGGCCCTGACCCTGCATGAGGGGGCGCCCGGTCACGTCAATCGTGCGTGCCGGCGCAGACATAGTGCTGACGTACGCGGCGCTCGAGGTCGCGAAGTGGGTGGAGGACCTGTGAGCCAGTTCGCTCAGCGCGCGGGCGCGATCCTGCCGGGTGGAGTCAACTCGCCAGTGCGCGCGTGGAACGGCGTTGGCGGCCAGCCGGTGCCGCTTGCCTCCGCCAAAGGCGCCTACGTCACAGATGCCACCGGACGCGACTACGTAGACCTGGTGGGTTCGTGGGGTCCAGCTATT
>CAZITK010000033.1:0-12509 GCA_964542145.1 uncultured Brevundimonas sp. | reverse complement strand
GAGGGCCGGGGCGTGGGTCCGAACAAGGACCACATCTTCCTGCACCTGGATCACCTCGATCCCAAGATCATCCACCAGCGCCTGCCCGGCATTTCCGAGAGCGCCCGCATCTTCGCCGGGGTGGATGTGACCAAGGAGCCGATCCCGGTTCTGCCGACGGTCCACTACAACATGGGCGGCATTCCGACGAACTATCACGGAGAGGTGCTGACAAAGGTCGGCGACGATCCCGACGCCGTGGTGCCGGGCCTGATGGCGGTGGGCGAGGCGGCGTGCGTTTCGGTGCACGGCGCCAATCGCCTGGGCTCCAACTCCCTGATCGACCTGGTGGTGTTCGGCCGCGCGGCGGGCCTGCGCTGCGGCCAGGTCGTGGACAAGCGCACGCCGGTTCCCGACGCGCACACCGCTTCGACGGACGCGCACCTGGCACGGCTGGACCGGTTCCGCAACGCTTCGGGCTCGACCCCGACCGCCGAGCTGCGTCTGGATATGCAAAGGGCCATGCAAGAGGACGCGGCTGTCTTCCGCACGGGCGAGACCCTTGAAAAAGGGGTCGAGCGCATCCACGACATCTTCGCCCGTGGCGCCGACATCCGGACCACCGACCGCGGCATGATCTGGAACACCGACCTGGTCGAGACCCTCGAATACGACAACCTGATCGGCCAGGCGGTAGTCACCATCGAGGGCGCGCTGAACCGCACGGAAAGCCGCGGCGCCCACGCGCGGGAGGACTATCCCGAGCGCGACGATCAGAACTGGATGAAGCACACCCTGGCCTGGCTTGACGAGGACGCGGGGCGCTCAAGGATCGATTACCGCCCGGTCCACAGCTACACCATGAGCGAGGACGTGGATTATATCCCGCCCAAGGAACGGAAGTACTGAGCATGGTCCAGCTCACCCTCCCCAAGGGCTCCAAGCCCGCCCCAGGCAAGGTCCACAAGGCCCCTGCCGGCGCCGAGAACGTCAAGACCTACAAGGTCTATCGTTATGACCCGGCGACCGACGAGGCGCCGCGCTGGGACGTCTATGAGGTCTCGGCCGACGATCACGGCCCGATGCTGCTGGACGCCCTGATCCACATCAAGAACACCATCGACCCGACCCTGGCTTTCCGGCGGTCGTGCCGCGAGGGCATCTGCGGCTCGTGCTCCATGACGATCGATGGGCGCAACGCCCTGGCCTGCACCAAGGGCTGGGACGAGTGTTCCTCATCCAACATCACCATCTCGCCCCTGCCGCATCAGCCGGTGGTGCGCGACCTGGTGACCGATCTGTCGCTCTTCTACGCTCAGTACGATTCCATTCAGCCCTGGCTCCAGTCCGACGATCCAGACCCGGAAAAGGAGCGGCTTCAGAGCCCGGAGGATCGTGAGAAGCTAGACGGTCTGTACGAGTGCATCCTGTGCGCCTGCTGCTCGACATCCTGCCCCAGCTACTGGTGGAACCAGGAGACCTATCTGGGCCCGGCGGCGCTGCTCCAGTCCTATCGCTGGATCGCCGACAGCCGCGACGACGAGACGCAAAAGCGGCTCGACGACCTGGAGGACCCGTTCAAGCTCTATCGCTGCCACACCATCATGAACTGCGCCCAGGTGTGCCCCAAGGGCCTGAACCCCGCCAAGGCCATCGCCGAGACCAAGAAGCTGATGGTGGCTCCCAGCCGCAAGCGTTCACCCGCCCCTGCCAAAGCTTAGGGTCGCTTTCCGACCCAGGGAACAGCGGGCGTGTTCCACGGTTGGCGACCTTGCGATTTCCGCAATCGACAGGGAGCCTTACTCATGAAACGCCTCATCCTTTCCGCCTGCGCGGCGGCCAGCCTGGCCGCGCTCGGCGCCTGCGCCTCCATGCCTACCGGCGCCGCCGCTCCGATCGCCCGGGCCGCGGCGGGGCAGCCGGCGCCGTCGTCGGCCGACTATGTCCGCATGGCCGCGGCCAGCGATCTCTATGAGATCCAGTCCAGCCAAATCGTGATGCAGACCACTCAGAACAGCGAGCTCAGGGCGTTCGCCGAGATGATGATCGAGCACCACACGATGACTACCCAGACCCTAACGCGGGCCGCCCAGGCCGCCGGAATGACGCCGACGGCCCCCGCCCTTGACGCGCCGAAGGCCGAGATGATCCGCCAGCTTCAGGCTGCTCAGGGGCAAGCGCGCGACATGCTCTATATCCAGCAGCAGGTCGGGGCGCACGAGGAAGCTCTGACGCTTCACACCCGCTACGCCAACAATGGCGACGTGGCGCAACTGAAGACCGCCGCCGGCGCGGCCGTGCCGATCGTGGCGCGGCACTACAACGAGATCACCGCCATGCAAGCCGGCATGGACGGCGGCGACCACAGGTCGCATAGCTGAGGTCAGACGAGCGGTGCGCCGGCGGCGCATCGCTCGAACTCCTCCACGTCGTGAGCGCAGATCATGCGCACTCCGGCGGAGGGGTCCAGGGACAGGGCCCGCAGGCGATCCTGATTGATCATGCGGCTGTGCCGGTCCACTTCCATCATCGTCTGATAGAGGCGCAGGCCCGGCGGGCAGTGACGCTCCGGGCGGCGTACCTCGTCGCTGTGAAAATAGGCGTCGCCGGCGTGAAGCAGCCAGCCGTCCTCCTGGCGAACCGCCACGCCCGCGTGCCCCCAGGTATGCCCGATCAGCGGCACCAGCAGGATTTCGGGCGGCAGTCCATCGACGTTCCTGACAACCTCAAAGCCGTTCCATCGCTCGCCGGCGGTGGGGTCATAGGCGCGCCACGCCGCCATCCTGTCGAACTGCATCGGACGATAGCGCTTGCGCGCGGCCAGGCCGCCCTTCAGCCTTTGGGCCGATTCCAGCTCGGCGGCCATGAGGTGCACCTGGGCCTCGGGAAAGTCGGCGATTCCCCCCGCGTGATCGAAATCGAGGTGGGTCAGTACGATGTGCCTCACGTCGCGCGCCGAGAAACCAAGGGCCTCCACCTGCCGCAGCGCGGTTTCCTCCTGCCGAAAGCGGATGTTCAACAGCCCTCGCATCACCCTACTGGTTCGCGGGTGCGGCTGAGCCACGTCCTTTATTCCATAACCGGTGTCCACCAGCACGAGGCCGCTGGATGGGGTTTCGATCAGGAGGCAGTGGCATATAAGGCGAGCCAGCGGGCCTCGGCTCCTCCCGTCCATCAGCGCGCCGCCGAAGGGGCAATCCGTGCCGCAGTTCAGATGATGTATCTGCATGGGACGCGAACCTCGCTCGGCCGCCGCTGTTCCCCGAAGCGCGATTCACCCCACTGAGGTCCGAACCCTTGCCGGTTGCCGGTTGCTTTGCCAATGAGCGCGCATGGCCAAGATCATCTACATCGAGCACGGCGGCCGCGAGCATGTCGTGGACGTCAAGACCGGGCTATCCGTCATGGAGGGGGCGATCCGCAACAACGTCCCCGGCATCGACGCCGACTGTGGCGGCGCCTGCGCCTGCGCCACCTGCCATGTCTATGTCGACGAGGCCTGGCGCGAGGCTGCGGGCGACCAGTCGGCCATGGAGGAGTCCATGCTGGACTTCGCCGAGGAGGTGCAGCCCAACAGCCGGCTGTCGTGCCAGATCCGGGTCACGGACGCGCTGGACGGCCTGATCGTGCGTCTACCGGAGAACCAGCACTGAAACCCGTCCTCCAAGCGCGAGCTAAGGCGTCACCTGCGGAGTTCCCACGCTCGCCGTGAGCTCGACCGCCGTCGCGTGCTCGAACGTGAGGGCGAGCGCCAGCGTGTCGCCTGCCTCCAGGGGCTCGTTCAGGCCCAGGACCATGATGTGGTCGCCGCCGGGGGCCAAGGCGACCGTCTGGCCCGCGGGCAAGGCCAGGCCATCCGGCATCTCGGCCATCCGCATGATCCCGCCCTCGTGGCTCATGTTGTGGAGCTGGACCTCCGCGGCGACGGGGCTGCTGACCGAAACCAGGCGGTCGGGGCCGCTGGCGGTGAGACTGGCGTAACAGGCGGTCTGGCTCTGACCGCGCGGGGTCGGGCGGCAGATCAGGTTCTCGACGGCCACCGCGACGGGCCCGGTCGGGGTGGTCGCGGACTCTCCGCAGGCGGCGAGCGTGGCGGCTGCGAGGCCAAGCAGGGCGGGGGTGCGGATCATCGGGACATCTCCGGCTGACGACGGGACAGAAGACGGAAAACACGCTCCAGGCCAAGGGCCGCGAGCAGGGAGAGGCCGGTCAGGGGATAGACGATCGCCAGCGGCAGGACGATGCCCAGAACGGCCGCACGGGCCCGGGGGCCCGGCGGGGCAGGCGGCGCACCGAGGCCCGGACGGCCGCCGCGGCGCTTCCACCACATCGTGAGGCTGCTGATCGCCAGCACCCAGACAGCGATGCAGCCCAGCAGCATGACGATGCGGTTCGTCCAGCCGTACTGCGTGCCCTGGTGGGCGGCGATGCCCCATTCGAAGACCTGGGCGCCGACGCCGAACTGGCTCCAGCGCATGTCGCCGATCACAGCCCCGGTGTGGCCGTCGACATAGAGGCTGCGGGCGTCCTCGGCCCGCTGTGTGGCGCGCGCGGCGGTCCAGGCGAGACCAGGGTCTTCCGGGATGGAGACGGTGTAGGGCCGCGCCAGGCCCTCGGCCTCGGCCGTGGCGATCACGGTCGAAAGGCGCTTGAGTGGGGGCGGGGCGGGGTGATGCGCGTGGTGGTCGCCGCGCTCGGGCGCCTGCAGCACAGCGCCCTCCAAGGTCCAGCCCTGTCCGGCGGGGGCGTCATGTTCGGCGTGGGCCCAGTCCTGGGCGGCGGGGGGGGGCGGACGACCCAGCCCGCTTTCGCGCATCTGGGTCAGGAAGACGTCGCCCCAGACGGCGGACCAGGGCATGCCGGTCACGGCCAGAAAGGCGATGACGGCGCCGGCATAGATACCGGTCACAGCATGCAGATCGCGCCAGAAAGGGCGGCGTCGCGGATCGCCGCTGCGCGGGGCGACCGTGGCCGCGTCCTGGCCGCGCGGCCACCACAGATAGACGCCCGTGGCGACCAGGACGATCGCCCAGCCTGCGACGATCTCGATCAGGATGTTGAAGGGGCGGCCGAGAATCTCGAGGCTGTGCAGCCGCTTGACCGTGCCCATCAGCCCCTCTCCGGCGATTGAGCCGATCAGGCGGGCGTCGTGAGGGTCGATGAAGGCGGTGCGGGCGCCTTCGCCAGTCTGGACCATCACCTGGACGGCGCGGTCGGTGCGTTCAGGCAGGAAGACCGCGCTGGCCCGGCCGCCGAGGCCGGCTTCGGCCGCCGTCGTCCAGGCGTCGGGCGAGATCTGGACGGAACGAGTCTCGACCCGCGACAGGTCGCCATAAACGGCGCCCTCGATTTCGGCCTTGAAGAGATACAGAGCCCCGGTCAGGGCCATCAGCATCAGCACCGGCAGCACCATCAGCCCGGCATAGAAATGCCAGCGCCAGACGGCGCGATAGGCGGGCGAAAGGGGTTCGGGCGGCCGCAGCGAGGCGCCGCAGCCTGGACGCGGCTCTGCTATCGGGGAGGACATGGCAGAAGAAATCCTGAACGAACGAAGGGCGCGCGCGAGCGGGGTCACGCGTGGCGGTTCAAGCGTCGATCAGGCGTGGGGCGGTGCGGTCGAGTGCGGCCGGGGCGGCGCGCGAGCGGGCGGCGCGACGCCCACGGCCGAGACCGGGGTCAGATGCCCTTGACCGGCACGCGAGGGGATGAAGGGCGCCTGCGCAGGCGGAGGGGTCGGCGCGGTCAGGCCGCCGATCAGGGCCATGGCGCATTGAAGGCTCTTGACGTCGTCGTCCCCGGGGACGTGACCCGGGCCCGTGTCGCGCATGTCGGCGCAGAGCATGATCGCCTGACCCCCGACGGGCGAGGCGGCCGCCATCGCCGGCGTCAGGGCGCCGAACACGATCGCGAAGATCGCGGCCAGGAAGGCCAACGACTTGGCCGTCGACCAGATCTCGCGCCGAGGGTGGGTCACGTCGGCGCTTTAGGCCGGGCTCAGATTGGTGGCAAGCGGACGGTTGGACGCGGGGCGGGCGGCTCGCTAGGACGGCGGGATGATCACCCTCTACGGCATCCCCAACTGCGACACGGTGAAGAAGGCGCGGGTCTGGCTGGACCAGCGCGGCGCCGCCTACGCTTTTCACGACTACAAGAAGGCGGGGGTCGAGCGCGGGTTTCTGGAGGCTCGGATCGCCGAGCATGGCTGGGAGACGGTGCTGAACCGTGCGGGAACGACGTTTCGCAAGTTGCCTGACGAGGCCAGGGCCGGGCTGGACGCGGACAAGGCGGTGGCGCTGATGCTGGAGCAGCCGTCGATGATCAAGCGGCCGATCCTACATTTGGGGGACGGCCGGACGCTGGTCGGGTTCAAGCCGGAGGCCTGGGCGACGGCGCTGGATTAAGTCACCAGCCGCACCCGCTCCTCGCTCGTCAGCGCGCGCCATCGGCCCTCGGCCAGGTCGTCCAGGGTCAGCGGCCCGATGCGGATGCGGAGCAGGTCGGTGACCTCCAACTCGACCAACTCGCACATGCGGCGGATCTGGCGGTTGCGGCCTTCGGTGAGAATGAAGCGTAAGGGGCCTTCGGGGGTGCGGGTCACGCGGGCCGGCCTCAATTGGCGGCCGTCCAGTTCGAGGCCGTGGCGCAGCAGGCCGAGCTTCTTTTCGGTCAACTGACCCTCGACGGTGACCAGATACTCCTTTTCCAGCTCCGAGGTCGGGCCGATCACCGCCTTGGCCACCACCCCGTCCTCCGAGAGGATCAAAAGGCCGCGCGAATCCATGTCGAGCCGACCGATGGGGGCCAGGCTGGTGGTGGCGTCGGGGATCGTCGGGCTGTCGCCGACCAGGGCGCGGCGGGTCAGCAGGCGCACCGCCGGAACCTGCCCCGGATCGGGCTGGGCCGAGACGACGCCCACGGGCTTGTGCAGCAGCACCGTCAGGGCCGAGCCCAGCTGGGCCTCGGCGCGGTCCGACAGGGTCAGGGTCTGGCCCTTCTCGATCTTGCGGCCGGGGTCCGACACGCGCTCGCCGTCGATGCTGACCAGCCCCTGCGCGATCAGGCCCTCGGCCTCGCGTCGCGAGCAGACGCCGCTCTGGCCCAGCCAGCGGTTCACCCGCTGGGGCTCGTCGAGGTCATAGATGCGGGTCCAGGCCATGGGGGCGGTCTAGACCGGGGCTCAGCGCACCGCCAGCCGGGCCATGACGCCGAAGTGGTCGGAGGGGAAGACGCCCGCCGCGTCGGGCTCGGCGCCGAACAGCCGAGCCTCTTGGACGGCGAAGCGGCCTTTCTCGACCAGCACATGGTCGATACGCGCCACGCCCTGATGCAGGCTGGGGACAAGGGTGGTGGGCTCCTCGGCGGTCGGATTGCGCAGCCGCCAGGCGTCTTCATAGCGAGCCAACAGGGGCTGGAACTCGGGCCAGGAGATCATGGCGTTCATGTCGCCGATGACCAGCGATGGCGCGCTGTCGGGCCGTGCATCGATGAAGGCCATCAGGTCGGCGATCTGTTCGGCGCGAATGGCCCCGCCCTCCTGGCGCCAGTGCAGGTGGGTGTTGAAGATGTCGAGCGGGCGGCCCCGAAAATCGACGCGCACATGGGCGACGGTGCGCGAATCGTCGAGCGGGCGGAGCCTGACCTCATCCCGCGCCAGCACCGGCAGGCGGCTGAGGATGGCGTTGCCGTAGCGGCGCGCCTGGCCGGGCGCGTCGGTCGAGACGAAATGCACATCGTAGCCGCCGAGGGCCTGGGCGATGTCTTCCGCCTGGTTGGGCAGGCCCTCATTCTGCAGCACCTCCTGCAGGCCGATGATGTCGGCGTCCAGCGCCGCCAGCTCGCGAATCACCATCGGACGCCGGACCGGCCAGTCGCCCATGTCGTGCCAGATGTTGAGGGTGGCGACGGTCAGGGATCGGCCGGCGCCCAGACCGGTGGCGCAGGCGGCCAGCGGCGCGGCGGCGATTCCGGCTCCGGCGGCGAGCAGGCGGCGGCGGTTCACCATGGCGATCTCCTTACGCGACTGACCGCAAGCATAAGGCGCTCGCGACCTTACGAAGATTTCACGTCCTGTTTCGCATCCGTGGACATTCGCCGCCGCCTCTTGTGATCAGAAGGCCGCGGCATGACGCTCCGGTCCAACCGAAAGTCTCCCCCGGAAGGAAGCTTCAGATGGAAATTCTCGTCGCCCTGGCCGCCGTCACCGCGCCGTTTCTGATGGTCGTCGCCATTGTGGTCTGGCCCAAGATCATCCGCGCTCGCGAACAGGCCGAGATGCAGGCCACGGTGCGGGCAGCCCTTGAGAAGGGGCAGCCTCTGCCGCCCGAGCTGATCGAGGCGATGACCAGGACCGTGCCCGCAGAACCTCTCAAGCGGCCGAGCTCGCGCGCTCGCGACATCCGCCAGGGGATCATCTGGCTGGCGGTAGGCATCGGCATCGCCCTGTTTTCTGTCGTCAGCGATTGGGGATGGGGCGGGGCGTGGAGCGCGAACCAGAGCCTGCTGGGCATCGCCACCATTCCCGCGACCGTCGGCGCCGCCTTTTTGGTGCTGGGTCTGCTCAACAAGAACCGCGACTGACCGGCGGTCACGGGGAGGAAGCGTCGGCTCATGGCCAAGCGCCCGATCGACATGCATGACGTGGAGCTGGCCGCCCTGGCGGCGGCCGGCGGCCAGGCCGAGTTCGGCGAACTGGTTCGTCGCCACGGCTCGGCCGTCCGCGCCCTGCTGAGAAGGATGGGCGCCCAGCCGGCCCTGGCCGACGACGTGGCCCAGGACGCCTTTCTGGTCGGCTTTCAAAAGATCGCCGAGTTTCGGGGGCAGGGAACCTTCGCCGGCTGGATCAAGCGGATCGCGGCGCGTCTTTACCTCCGCCGCCGGGCCAAGGAGGCGCGCTACGCCGCGGAGGTGGAGGCGGATCACGAGGTCGAGACGCGGGCCGCGCCCGGCGAACTCGTTGATCTGGACGAAGCGCTCAAGGCGTTGAGCGAGGGGGAGCGGCTGTGCGTTTCCCTGTGCCACGGCGTGGGCATGTCGCATCCGGAAATCGCGGGGGTCATGAATCTGCCGCTTGGAACGGTGAAATCCCATGTCAAACGTGGTCTTGATAAACTCCGCGCCCGGCTCGCGCCGGTCGTGGACCAGCACGGGAGGCCGGCCGATGTCCGCGCCTGACGAGTTCGACCCCTTCATCGAGCGCCTCTATGCGCGCACGCCCCCCATGCCCGACGCCGACATCTTCACGGCGGGGGTCGCGCGGCGGATGGCCCGCGGATCGGGCGTGCGGACGGCGGTCCTGTCCCTGGCCGGAATGATCGGCGGGGTGGTGGCGGTGCGTGAGACCCTTGGCTCGAACCTGATCATCAATGCGGGCGACGTGGCCGAGAGCGGCGTACGCGCGGCGGACACCGGTCTGAGCTCCGTCAGCGCCCAGGGCCAGGCGGCGGTGATGAGCGGCCTGGAGCAGATCGGCGCGACGCCCCTGCTGGAGGCGGGCGTCATGGGCGGCATGACACTGTTCTGGGCGGTGGCGGCCGGCGTGGTGGCCCTGGCGACCCTGGCCGCGCTCAAGCTGGCGGGCCAGGCCTGAGCGGCTGTCCGCTCGGCGCCGCTTTCCGGCCACGGTCCCCGCCTAGGCGGAGCAGGCGACACCGTGCGAAACGCCCTCGCCGTGTCACCCGCCTCTGTTGCGGGGGCGGGGGCGAGCCATTAGGGTCGCGCCGAAATTTCCGAGGGGCGCCCGTTCGTGGTCGATGTTTTTGAAGCGGTCGAGGAAGATCTTCGATCCGAACGTTACAAGCGTCTGGCGTGGCGGTGGCTGCCCGTCATCGGCGGCCTCCTGCTGCTGGCCCTGATCGCCGCTCTGGGGTGGTGGGGCTACGACAGCTGGCGCACCAGCCAGGCCGACAAGGCCTCGGTTCAGTACAGCGCCGGTCTCGAAGCGCTGGAGGAAGGCGACGTCGAGCGCGCGCGGGCGGCCTTCTCCGCGGCCGAGGAGTTCGGCGGCGCTTATCGCGCGCTGTCGCTGCAGCATCGCGCCAATCTGGCCCTTGTCGAAAACAACGACGCCGAGGCCATCGCCTTGTTGGATCAGGCCGCCGACGGCGCACGCGACCCGCTGCTGAAGGATGGCGCGGCCTTGAAGGCCGCCTATCTCGCCATGGACGGCCTGGCCAGCATCGACGATCTGGAACGTCGCCTGACGCCGCTGACCGCCGAGGGACGGCCGTTCCGACCCTTCGCCCAGGAGGCCCTGGCCTTTTCGCGGCTCAAGGAGGGGCAGGTCCAGCCTGCGCGAGAGGCTTTCAGCCTGCTGACCATCGGCCAGGACGTACCCGACTCGGTTCGCCAACGCGCCCAGGCGGCGATTGACTCCATCGATGCGGGGCTCGCCCCCGGTCTGGCCGACACCATCCGCGCCATGCCGAGACCGGCCGCCGCTGCGTCGGACGCTCCGTCCGCTTCCGCTCAGCCCGTCCCTGCTCAGTCCTCGCCTCAGCCTGCGCCAGCGCCTCAAGCCCAGTGATCCGCTTGACCCAAAAAGAAGCTCGCATGTTCACGACTGTCTCCAGGATCGCTTTGGTGGGGCTTGTGTCCGTCGCCCTCACATCCTGTTCCACCGCACGCCAGCTGTGGCCGTTCGGCGGCGATGAACCCGAGGCCGTGGCCTCGGCCGGCGAGCGGGTCTCGATCATCCAGTTCGAGCAGCAGCTGACTCCGTCGGCCGCCCTGGCCGGCCGGGATTTCTTCATCCCCGGCCCCACGGCGGTCACGGCCTCACCATATCCTGGCGGCAATCTGGCCCAGTCCCAGGAGCATGTGGCCGCCGCGCAGAGCTTCCAGGTCGGCTGGCGCACGTCGCTCGGGGCGGGCACGGGCGGGGCGCGCCAGGTCATGTCGCCGCCGGTCGCCGCCAACGGCCGCGTCTATGCGATGGACGGCGAATCGACGGTGGTGGCGGTTCACGCGGAATCGGGCGCCGTGGCATGGCGTCGCGACATCAAGCCGACCGACGAGCGCGAGCCCGGTGCGGGGTTCTTTGGGACGCGGATCGGGTTTGGTGGCGGCGGCGAGGTGCGCGGCGGCTTCGGAGGCGGCGTCGTCGCGGGCGACAACCGCGTCTACGCCGTGTCCGGGTATCGTCAGGTGGTGGCCCTGGACGCAGCGACGGGCGCCGAAGTGTGGCGCAGCCGCGTCGACTCGCCGATTCACGGCGCCCCCACGCTGGCGGGCGGCCGAATCTATGTCGTCGACGTCGACAATCAGTTGATCGCCTTCAACGCCTCGAACGGAGAACTGGCCTGGTCCTATCAGGCGATCGCGGAGCCGGCGCGGTTCCTGCGGGCTTCCAGTCCGGCCGTTTCGGGCGACACCATCGTCGCGCCGTTCTCCTCGGGCGAGGTGATGGCCGTGCGCGCCGCCAATGGTCAGCCGCTGTGGCAGCAGGTGCTGTCGAACGCCAGTCGCACCAACGCCTTGTCCGAGATTCGCGACATCGCCGGCCGGCCCGTCATCAACCGCTCGATCGTCTACGCCGTCAGCCACTCCGGCGTGATGAGCGCTTTGGACCTGACCTCGGGCCAGCCGCGCTGGAGCCTGCCGATCGGGGGCGTCAACGCTCCCTGGGTGGCGGGCGACGTGGTCTATGTGGTCTCCAAGACCGGCGAACTGACCGTCATCAACCGCGAGAACGGCCAAATCTATTGGACCCGAGACCTGAATGTCGGTCGGGTGCGTCAGGAAGGCGGTTTCCTGGGCTTCTTTGACCGAACGGTGCGGCCGATCTGGTCGGGGCCCGTGCTGGCGTCCAACCGGCTGATCCTGGTCAATTCCGATGGGATCGCTGTGGCGCTGGATCCAAAAACCGGCGAGCAACAGGCGGAGATACGCCTCGGCGCGCCAGCCTATATCGCGCCGATGGCCTATGACGGCGTCCTCTATGTGCTGCTCGACAACGGGCGGCTGGTCACGATTCAGTAGGGCCGGGAAGGGTCGCGCAAGATGGCCCTCAAGGTCGCCATCGTCGGACGCCCGAATGTGGGCAAGTCGACCCTGTTCAACCGACTGGTGGGCAAGCGACTGGCGCTGGTCGACGACCGGCCCGGGGTGACCCGCGACCGCCGCTATGCCGACGGCAATATCGGCGACATCGACCTGACCCTGATCGACACGGCCGGTTATGAGGACGTCACCGACGAGAGCCTGGAAAGCCGCATGCGCGAGCAGACCGAGGCCGCGATCGAGGACGCCGAGTTGATCCTGTTCATGGTCGACGCCCGCGAGGGGGTGACGGCGCTGGACCGCATCTTCGCGGATCGGCTGAGAAAGCAGGGCCGGCCCGTGGTCCTGCTGGCCAACAAGTCCGAAAGTCGCGAATCCGGCGGTGGGGTGGGCGAGGCGCACGGGCTGGGCTTCGGCGAGCCTGTCGCCATCTCGGCCGAACACGGCGAGGGCATGGCCGACCTCTACGCCGCCGTCGTCCAGGCCTCCGCCGACATCGAGGTCGCCGATGAGGAAGAAGCCGACAAGCCGAT
>CAZITK010000032.1:0-12839 GCA_964542145.1 uncultured Brevundimonas sp. | reverse complement strand
TTGCATGTGTTAGGCCTGCCGCCAGCGTTCGCTCTGAGCCAGGATCAAACTCTCAGGTTGAGTTGACTTCTGACCTAAGCATGACGATCCGAAAACCGTCTGGCATTAGTTCTACGTATTCTTGACGAGATCCCACGTTCGTCGATCCGAAGATCGACTACATGGTATTGTCTTCAAGAGACCGCAGAGTGTCAGTGTCGAGATAGTCTCGAGGACTATCGCTAGAACACCGCCGCCTGCGTTTCTCTTTCCAGATCAACGATTTCAAAGACCAGAGCCGGAGCTTTCCAACCCGCCGCTTTACGCCCGGTTCGGCGGAGGCGGCGATTTAGTCGCCTCGGATTTCCGTGTCAAGCGGTTCTTTTTAAAGAACCTCTATTTCCGGAGCCGCCCTGGAGAAGAACCCCTGGGCGGCGGGAGCGGCGTCTCTAGAGAGGGCCAAACTCCGTGTCAACCGGGCTTTTCAGCCATCCTGCGATCATTCGGAGCCAGGCTCCTCAGGGCCGCAAGAAACCGCCGGGAAACGAAGGAGTTTCCCTCAGATCTTCCGACGATTCGGTCAAGAGCGCGGAAACTATCCGAACTGGTCCAGGAAATCAAGAGGAAATTTCCTCTCTTCTTTCCTTCCGTTCCGAGCGATCCTTGGATCGCCGGCCCGGCGGCCAGCCCGTTCCCGAGCGAGGCGGCGATATACGGAGCGGGCCTGGAGACCGCAAGGGGATTCGAGAGGATTTCTCGATTTTCTCGCAGAGTCGCGGTCGCCGATCGGCGGGCTCCCGTCCTCCCGCCCGGAGAGTTGTCTAGCCTGCCGCGATATAGGAACGCAGGCTTTCCGCTTCCTGGGAAGCTTCCGCGATCTGACACTTCACCAGGTCGCCGATCGATACGACGCCGCACAGCCGCCCCTCGCGCATCACGGGCAAGTGACGGATCCGCCGTTCGGTCATGCGTCCCATCAGCACCTCAACCCCTTCCGCGGGTTCTGCGAAGACCACCTTGCCGGTCATGAACGCCGACACCGGCTGATCCAGGGCGCCCTCCCCGCCCTCGGCCATGGCCCGGACCAGATCTCGCTCGGAAATGACCCCGGCCACCCGATCGGCCTCGCACACGACCAGGGCGCCGACACTCTTGGATATCAATTGCTCAGCGGCCTGTTTCAAAGACGCCTCGGGGGCGATGGTGTAGACCGCCTCACCCTTGGCCTTCAGGATTTCGGTGACCAGCACGGCGGCGCCTCCTGCGAATTGCGGGGCGGCCGCGGACAGGTCGGCCGCTTCTCTGAATGAGCCTCGCGCGAATCCGCGCGCGAATCAAACGCGAGACGGCCGGGCGAACACCTTGGCGAAGGGGCCGACGAGCAGCCAGCCGGCGATGAGCCCGAAGATGTGCGCCTCCCAGGCGACGCCGCCGCCGCCGGCCAGCCCGCTCATCAGACCGCCCGCCATACCTATGCCGATATTGAGCGCCGTCCACATGAACAGCTGGCTGATGCTGCGCCGCGCCAGCGCCGGGGCCAGCACGCCGCCGATCAAGCGGGTCGAGGCGCCGATCAAGCCGAACACCGCGCCGGACGCGCCGACCAGCGGCGTCGTACTGTCCGGATGCAGGGCGACATAGCCTAGGCCGGCCAGGAGACCGCAAACGACATAAAACGAGACAAATCCCAGCACACCTGTCCGACGATCGAACAATCGGGCCACCGCCGAACCGAAGGCGAGCGCCCCCAGGGCGTTCATCGCCACATGGGCCCAGTTCCCATGCAGCAGCATGGCGCCGAAGAGCCCGACCCAGTCTCCGGCCATGACCTGGCGCGGGATCAACCCCCAGCGCAGAACCACCCCGAACGGATCCTCGGCGCCAGCTTGGAACCAGTAGAGGGCGGGCATGGACACGGCCAGCAGAACGGCTGGCAACGGGGCGTTGAAGGCCGGTCCGCCGCGAGGATCGGGCCGCGGCTCGCGCCCTGCGGGCGGGACGGCGGCGACCGGCTCTCCGAGGGGCGGGGTGGGATCGGCGGGCAGGTCCCACGGACCCGGTTGGCGATTCATGCCCCCCAGATGGGCGGAAAGCGCCGTCATCTCAAGTCGTTCTTAAGCCGGGTGTGTCACAGGGTGGCACGCGGGTTGCTTTCCGACCCGTTGACCCTTCCGGGTTCGGAGCAGACCCAATGACCAAGACGACGTTCCTCATCGTCTCCGCGCTGACCCTTTCGGCCCCCGGCCTGGCCATGGCCCAGCCCTCTGGGTCGGCTGGGATGGCGCCTTTCCAGGCCGGTTACGGAAACGCTCGGTATCAGACGGGCGGCGTCACCACGGGCTCGACGCGGGATGAAAATGGCAACCGCCTGATCGTCAACGGCCTGATCCAGTCCGGCGCCAGCGCCTATTCCCAGTCCTCGGGCGGCGCGGCTTCCAGCTACGCCGGGTCGGGATCGGGCGGCATCGCCGGCTCCACCGCAATCGGCAACAGCCTCAATGTCGTGGTCCAGGGCAACTGGAACACCGTAATCGTCAACTCCAGGCAGACCAATACCGGCGATGTGACCGCCGGGACGTCCCTGAACGGAAAGATTGACCTCGATGACTAAGCTCCTCGCCGCGCGACCCATGCGCCTGATCGGCACGGCGGTGGCCGCCGCGGCCCTGCTGGGCGGCTGTGTCTCGACCTCGGCCGGTTCGAACGGGCTGTATGCCACGCCGATGGGCAACGCCCCGGTGACTTCCAATTCAACGCCCTATTCCACCGCCCTGTTTTGCCTGGCCGACTATGCGCGCCAGTATGACCTGCCGTCGCCGCGCATCGCGGTGGGCCGGATCAGCGACTACACGGGCACGGTCTCGGCCGACGGCGGCCGCCAGATCACCCAGGGCGCCTCGCTGATGGCCAATTCGGCCCTGGCCAAGTCCGGCGCGCGCATCGTCGAACGCTATGACACCTCGGTGTCTGAGCTGGAGCTGCGCTACGCCAACAACAAGCTGATCGGCGAGGAGAACGCCAATCCCGACGCCCCGCCGTTCCGCCAGATCATGGCCGGCCAGGTCCCCGGCTCGGACTTCTATATCGTCGGCGGCATCACCGAGGTGAACTACAACATCCGTTCGGGCGGCTTCGACGTCGCCGGCGGCGACGGAGAGGATGTCGGTTTCTCGGGCATCGTGCGCGGCCGCACCTTCGTGATGAACATCGCCCTGGACCTGCGCATGGTCCAGACCACCTCGATGGAGGTGGTGGACGTCATCTCCTACCAGAAGCAGATCGTCGGCCGCGAAGTCTCGGCGGGCGTCTTCGACTTCCTCAACGGCAACGTCTTCGACATCTCGGCCGGTCAGGGCGGCATGGAGCCGGTCCAGCTGGCCGTGCGCACCCTGGTGGAGCGCGCAGTGCTGGAGATGATGGCCAATCTTTACGGCGCCCCCGGACCCGAGGTGTGCCTGGGCGCCGGCGATCCCCTGAACACGGTCGGCGCGACCGGCGGCTACTACCCCGCCTATCAGAATGTGGAGACCAACAATGGCCAGACCCGCGCCGATCCTAACCGTTGGCACGATCGCCGCGATGGCGCTGTGCGCGGTCGCTACTGAGGCCGCCGCCCAGCCCTGGAACCTGACCGGTTCGGGCGGCTTCGGCCGCGCCGCCCCGGCCGCGATGGCGGTGGAAAACCGCCAGGTCCAGACCGGCGACGTTTCGGTTCTCCAGTCAACGGATGTTGTGCACGCGACCGGCCATGTGTCGGTCTCGGCCAACGCCCAGGGCAACACCCTGTCGGGCGCGGTTCGCAACGACGCCCTGGCGCTGACGTCTGAGCAGACGACGTCGGGCGACATCACCGCCGAAGGCCGGATGGGGATCACCGGCGAGGTGCAGGGGCCGATCAATCTGGTCACCCAGGCCGGCGCCAACCGTCTCGAAGCCTCCGCCCATCAGGGCGAGCTCGCGTTCGACGCCCGCCAGGGCTCGTCTGGCGATGTCTTCGCCATTTCCTCGGTGGAGGCGGTCGATGGTCGCGCCTTGCAGGGCGGCTATGTGGCCGCTTCGGCCCTGGGCAATACCATGGCGATCGGAGGGGACAACGCTTGGGTCGAAGGGTCGATTGAACAGGAGCGATCGGGTCGCACCACCGCCCACGTCCAGTCCGACATCCGCTATGTTCCCGACAGCGCCCTCTATGCCGCCCAGGCTATCGGCAACGCCGCCGCCTCGACCGTGACCTATGGCGGCCAGCAGCTGGAGGTCAGCCAGACCACCACCGGCGCTGGAACCTACGCCTCGGCCTCCGTGTCGTCGGGCAACGCCTGGGATATCGCGGGCAAGGCCCATGCCGCCGCCAATCAGGCGACGCTGCGAAACCAGGGCGGATCCCTGGTGGTCGCCGGCGAACAGCGCAACGACGCCTATGTGCGCTCGGCGGTCCGGGTGAACGCCTATGACTATGGCGCGGCGACCGCCTACGCCAACGGCGCGGGCAATGTGCTGGATGCCGTGAACAACGACGCCTACCTGAAGATCGACAACAGCCAGATCAATTCCGGGGGGGTTGAGGTCGTCTCCACCTTCACGGGCCACAACGGCTATGACGTGATGGTCGGCGCCGATGCGGCGGGCAACAGGGTCACGGGCGCGGTCTGCGCGACCTGCCCCGCCGAGATGGTCGTCAACAACAATCAGGTGAACTCGGGCGACGTCTCGGCCCAGGCGAACGCCCATGTCACCGGCACGGGTCGCTCGCTCGTCGGCGGCGCCAACGCCGTCGGCAATGCGGCCACCTTCTACGTCAGCCGGCCAGGGCACTGACCCCGGTCAGTCCACGACCATTTCGGCCGGCGCCGGAAAGGGTCTTGGACCCGGCTCGCCCGTCATCCTGAGATCGCCGCGATCGATCCGGGCCCGTCGCCACTGTAGTCCGGCGAAGCGATAGGCCGAGCGGGGCGCGGAATAATGCTCGTCGTTCTGGGCGCCGGCGCCGGAGCGGGTCAGCGATCCCGCGTGGAAAAGACCCAGGGTCAGCGGTTGGCGCAGCTGGGCCAGGCGGTCCGGTCCGAAATGATCCAGGGTCCGGCGCCAGTGGTCCAGGTCGCCGTCGATCCGCACCCTGTCGTAGACTCCGACCGCCTCGATGACCTCGCGCCGGCGATAGAAGGGCGAGCCGGGATTGACGTGCGTCCAGCCGCCGGACGTACGGCGGATGAAGGGCATGCCCTCGGCGTCCACTCTCAGCCAGTTCGACCGGGTCGCGACCAGGGTCGGGTCGGCCTGCATCACCTCGACGTGCCGTTCGATTCGCCGCGGATGCGCCCAGTCGTCGCCGTCGTGGCAGACCCAGTAGTCGCCACGCGCCTGACCCAGCGCGCGGTTTTTCGAGACATAGGTGCCGAGATTCTCGGCATTCTCGATCACGATGATGCGCGAATCGCTGGTGGCCGCTGCATGGAGCAGCGCCAAGGTGCCGTCGGTGCTGCGATCATCGACAGCGATGATCTCGAGGTTGCCGTGAGTCTGGGCCTGGAGGGATCCCAGGGCGTAGCCAAGGGTCGCCTCGGCGTTGAAGACGGTGATGATGACGCTGACCAGGGGACCGTCGGTCCTCACGGGCAGGCCCGACACGCCCAACGCATCGAACCGCGCCGGCCCGACGTCTGTGAGCGGGCTTTCCAGTCCGAATCCCTCGAAATAGGCGTCGAACGCTTGCCGATAGGGCCCATGGCGTCCCTGCGTCCAGGCGACGGAGGCGGCGGCCATGGTCAGTTCGATCGACGGCCGGGTCCGAAGCGCCGCGTGCCGCGTCAGCACGACGTCTAGGTGCGACTGCGCCTGCTCGGCGTCTCCCATAAGCAGCGGCAGGAAGACATAGAGGCCCTCGGCGTTGCTGGAGCGTGTGGTGGGCGTAAAGGCGAGTCGCCGCGCCAGGCCTAGCCCTCTTGCCGGGTCGCTGCGCCAGACAGCGTTCAGAAGTCTCTGAGGCAGGGCGGGCGGCGGCGGATCCTCAGCGGGGAGCCAGCGATCAATGGCGTTCCGATCCTCAAGCATCAGGGCCGCCCGCCCGGCCATCGCCCGGATCTCTCCATGGCGATCGCGAAGCTCGGGAGCCGCGATTAGGGAGTCGGCCAGGGCGAGCGGTTCGGCGTAGGCCTGCATGCGAAACCACAGGCGAAAGTCGAGGTAGGTCCGCAAGGGCCCGGGCGGCAACATTCGGTGCAGCCGCTCCAGACTAGGCGTGTCAGCGGCCCGGATCAGGACGTCGATGCGCGCCATGAGGGTCGCCGTGTCGCCGTCCTCGACAAGGGCGGCCAAGTCATGGTTCATCGTGGTCTGCGGGGGCGTCACGGCCACCCCGGTGCGGTAGGCGCGCTCGTTCCTGGTGGCGCGCGCGAAGACCTCCAAACCGGCGGGACCATGCCGCGCCGCCAGGGCCATCCACGCCTCTTCGGCGCCGTCTGCGTCGCCCAGGGCCTCGGCCGCCTGCCCCTTGAGAATGAGGGCGTATTTCTGATCCTCATCCTGGCTCAGGACGCGATCGGCCAGGACGCGGGCGTGTTCAGCCCGCCCGGCGGCCAGCCGAAGACGACCCAGCCGGATCGCGACGACCGGATGGTCCGGGTCCAGCGCAAGCAGGCCGTCGAGAACCGCCATGGCCTGTGACGGATCGTCGACGGCCAGGCGCTTCGCTTCCGCCAACCCCTGTTCGATGCGGCCGGTCTCCATATCGGCCCTATCGCGCGCCCCTCGGCGAATGTCGACCGTCCACCGGGACGGGGCGGCTTCGGAGAACCTTTGCCATGAAACGAACGTTAGCGTTCCAACGCTCCTTTCCTCGACTTCGGGTCAAACCGGATCCGTGACGGCCCGGAGCGCGAGGACGGGGCATGACGACACCACGTATATTCGACGAGCTTGCGGGATACGGCGCGGCCGATGGCGTGCGGGCGCCCTATGCGCGGCTTCGGGACTGGCTTGCCGAACAGCCCGAAGACCTGCTGCAGGCTCGCTCGCGTCAGGCGGAACTGTTCTTTCGCCGCATGGGGGTGACATTCGCCGTCTATGGCGACGCTGAATCCAACGAGCGGCTGATCCCGTTCGACGTGGTGCCGCGGATCATAGGCGCCGACGAATGGACCGAGCTGGAACGCGGCCTGATTCAGCGAGTCGAGGCGATCAACCTGTTCCTCTCCGACGTCTACGGTCGCCAGGATTGCTTGAAGGCAGGCGTGGTGCCGCCAGAGCTGGTCCTGACCAATCCCCACTATCGTCCGGAGATGCAGGGGCGGCGGCCGCCCGGCGACATCTGGGTCCAGATCGCTGGTGTGGACCTGGTTCGCACCGACGAGGATCGCTTCCTGGTGCTGGAGGACAACTGCCGAACGCCGTCGGGCGTCTCCTACATGCTGGAGAACCGCGAGATGATGATGCGGCTGTTTCCCGACCTCTTCGCCGAGCATCCGATCCGGCCGGTGGAAACCTACACCGACATGCTGCTTCAGACGCTGTCGGAAACCGCGCCGCGCCGCGGTGGGGGCGAGCCGACGGTGGTGGTGCTGACGCCCGGTCCCTACAACTCCGCCTATTACGAACACTCGTTCCTGGCGGACAAGCTTGGGGTGGAGCTGGTCGAGGGCCGTGATCTGTTTGTCCACGACGACCGGGTCTTCATGCGCACCACCGAAGGGCCCAGACGGGTTGATGTCATCTACCGCCGCATCGACGACGACTTCCTTGACCCGCTGACATTCCGACCGGATTCGGCGGTGGGCGTGCCGGGCCTGATGGCCGCCTATCAGGCCGGAACGGTGACTCTGGCCAACGCCGTCGGCGCCGGCGTTGCGGACGACAAGGCGGTTTACACCTACATGCCGGAGATCATTCGCTTCTTCACCGGCCAGGAGCCGATTCTGAACAATGTGCCGACGTGGCGCTGCCGCGAGCCGGAGGCCCTGAGGGAGGTGTTGTCGCGGCTTGACGAGCTGGTGGTCAAGGAGGTCGGAGGCTCGGGCGGCTATGGCATGCTGGTCGGGCCGGCCGCGACCCGCGCCGAGATTGACGTTTTTCGGGAGAAGCTGATCGCCGATCCGGACGACTTCATCGCCCAGCCGACCCTGCAGCTGTCGACCGCGCCGACCCTGGACAGGGGACAGCTGGTCAGCCGCCACGTCGATCTGAGGCCCTTCGTTCTTTCCAGTCCCCAGGGCGTGCGCGTGGCGCCGGGCGGCCTGACCCGCGTGGCCCTCAAACCCGGGTCCCTGGTCGTCAACTCCAGCCAGGGCGGCGGCACCAAGGACACATGGGTGCTGGACGACGAGCCATGCTGAGCCGCACAGCAGAGAGCCTGTACTGGACCGGTCGCTATATGGAGCGGGCGGACTTCCTGGCGCGGATCCTGGAGGCGGCGTCTCGCCTGGCTTCTCTGCCTGCGCGCGAGGGGGCCGCCGCTGCGGCCTGGTCTAGCGCCGTCGCCTCGGCGGGAGTGACCCAGGGCTTCGCCGCCACCGGGCGGCAGCCGAACGAACGATCGGTCAGGGAATATCTGGCGTTTTCGCCCGACAATCCGACCTCGATCGCCGCCTGCATCACCCGGGCCCGAACCAACGCTCGATCCGTGCGGACCGCCCTGACCATCGAGCTGTGGGAGGCCATCAACGGCGCCTGGAACGGCCTGACCGAGCAGGGCCAGCCCACCCGTCGGGACGATTTCGTCAATTTCGTCGACTGGGTGAAGGGCGTGTCCCTGGCGGTGGAGGGCGCCAGCTCGCGGACCATGCTGAGAAATGACGCCTACTGGTTCCTGCGGTTGGGGGCGGCGCTGGAGCGGGCCGACAACACCGCCCGCTTGCTGGACGTCAAATATCATCTGCTGCTGCCCGAGGGAGAGCGGGTCGGCGGTCAGTTGGACCACTTCCAGTGGACCACCCTTTTGCGAGAGGTCTCGGCCCTGACGGCCTATCGCTGGGTCTACCGCGAGAGCGTCCGCCCCCTGCTGGTCGCGGATCTGCTGGTGCTCAATCGCCAGATGCCGCGATCGCTGGCCAGCTGTCAGGCGATGATCGTCGCCTACCTCGATCGTCTGGCCACGGACTATGGTCGACGCGGGTCCGCCCAGCGCCTGGCCACGGCCCGGATGGCGCGTTTCGATGAGGCTCGCATCGAGGACATTTTCCAGTCCGGCCTGCATGAATACATCCAGGCCTTTCTCGCCGAGAACAGCGCGCTGGGTCAGGCCGTCCACGAACAGTATTTGGCCTGACCATGCGCATCCGCATAGACTACACAACCCGCTACAACTACCTGCGGCCGGCGCGGTCGGTGATCCAGATGCTGCGCCTGACGCCGCGCTCGCACGAGGGTCAACAGGTCTTGAGCTGGGGCATCGAGACCGATGTCAACACCATCCTCAGGGCGACCGACGATGCCTTCGGCAATGTGGTGCACCACCTCTACACCGACCAGCCGACCCAGAGCCTGAGCGTGCGCGTGGCGGGAGAGGTCGAGACCAGCGAAACCGGCGGCGTGTTGCGCGGGGTCAAGGAACGGCTCGATCCCCTGGTCTATCTGCGAGACACCGCCCTGACGGAGCCGGACCGAGCCATTCGTGATCTGGCCATGGAGATTGCCGTCTGCTCTGACCCGCTGGACCGGATGCATCGGCTGATGAACACAATCCACGACCGTGTCCGGTTTGAGGTCGGCGCCACCGACGCCAGCCACACGGCGGCCCAGGCCCTCGCGGTCGGACGCGGCGTTTGCCAGGATCACGCCCACATCTTCATCGCCGCGTCTCGCCGCCTTGACGTGCCGGCGCGCTATGTGTCGGGCCATCTCAGGCGCGATGACGGCCAGGACGAGCAGGACGCCGCCCACGCCTGGGCCGAAGCCCATATCGACGGTCTGGGCTGGGTCGGATTCGACGCGGCGAACGGGGTCTGCCCCACCGAGGCCTATGTGCGGGTGGCGAGCGGCCCCGACTATCTGAGGGCCGCCCCCGTGCGGGGATCGACCCTGGGGGCCGGCGGCGAGACGCTCAGCGTCAACTTGCGGGTTCGCGAGGTGGGACTGCGCCAGCAGCAGCAATAACGAGGCAGAGCGCGCTCTCGGACGACGAATCAGTTAGCCTCGCCCGACCCGTCGGAGCGGACGGGGCGGGGACGAGGCGGTCGCCAATGACCTATGCTGTAGCGATGCTGGTCGAGGACGGCATGGTGATGATCGCCGACACGCGCACCAACGCAGGGGTCGACAACATCTCGGCCTATCGCAAGCTGCACGTGACGAATCAGCCCGGCAAGCGGGTCCTTGCGGTAGCCACGGCGGGGAATTTGTCGCTTACCCAGACGGCGCTGAGCCAGGTCGCCGAGGGCCTGCGTCTGCCTGATTCCGACGTGATCGAGACGCTGGAAACCGCGCCGACGCTTTTCCGCTGCGCCCAGCTGCTGGGCCAGGCGCTCAGCCAGGTGCGTCGTGATCTCTACCCGTCTCTGCAGGCGGAAGCGGTCTCGACCAGCGCCACCATGCTGTTCGGCGGCCAGATCGCGGGGGAGCCGATGCGGCTGTTCCTGATCTATAGCCAAGGCAATTTCATCGAAGCGGGCGCCGACACGCCGTTTCTGCAGATCGGCGAACTGAAATACGGCAAGCCGATTCTGAACCGGACTATCCGCTACGACACGGGACTGGCGGAAGCCGCCAAGATCGGCCTGATCGCCGTGGACAGCGTGATGCGGTCCAATGTCGCCGTCGGACCGCCGATCGATATGATCGTGCAGCGTCGTGACGCCCTGCGCGGGGTCGAACGGAGGCTGGAGGAGGATGACGCCTATCTGGCCGAGCTCAGCCGGAGATGGAATGAGGCTTTGAACGCCGCCCATCGATCGGTGCCGTCGCCGGACTGGCTGGACGACGCGGTGGACGTCCAGCCGTCGTTCAAAGCGGTTGGCTAGCGGTCGCGCCAGGCCTGGACCGCCGTCACCGCCGTGCGGACCGAGGCCTCGATCCCATCCCAGTCGCCTTCACTGACCGCCTGGTCAGTGATCAGTTTCGAGCCCATGCCGCAGGCCACGATTCCCGCGGCGAACCACGCGGCGATGGAAGCCTCATCCGGATCGACCCCGCCGGTCGGCATGATCTTGGCCCAGGGCATCGGCCCCATGACCGCTTTGACGAAGTCCGGCCCGCCAACCGAGGCGCCGGGAAACAGCTTCACCAGGTCGCAACCCAGTTCGTGCGCCTGGCCGATCTCGCTGACGGATCCACAGCCAGGGAAGTAGGGAACCAGACGGCGGTTGCAGACCCGCGCGACCTCGGGGACCAGGCAGGGGCTGACAACGAAGCGCGCCGCGCGGTTCAGATACAGCGACGCCGTGCCCGCATCGACCACGGAGCCGATGCCCAGCAGGATGTCCGGGTCGGTGCGCGCCAGCTCGCGCGCGATCTCGCCGAACAGATCGCAGGCGAAGTCGCCCCGATTGGTGAATTCGATGGCCCTGGCGCCGCCTTGCGCGGCCGCCCGGATCACGTTGAGGCAGACCTCCGGGTCCGCGTGATAGAAGACGGGAACGACGCCTTGAGCTTCCAGGGCGGTCAGGATGCTGGCGCGGTCGTGATGGGCCATGGGTCTCTCCCGCTCGTTCCGGCGAACCGGCGACCGCCCTGCTTACCCAGACGGCGTGGTCCGCGAAAGGACACCCACCGGCTTTCGCCGGATTGAATGGGCACAATAGGTTACACGCTCGCCATTTGTGCGATCCGGCGCACCATCGCGCTGTCCGTGTCCGCCAGCGGATCGAGCACGGTGAAATGGTCGGCGCCGACCACGGCCTGGAATCGCGTCGCCGCACCGTGGCTCGTCCAACGATCGGCCATGTCGCGGCTCTGACGGCGGAACTCGGCGCTCTCCTCGGCCCCCACCCAGCAGTCGAGGACCGCGCCGGGCGGCGGCGAACGCTCCGAGGCCGACAAGGCTCGCGCCGCCTCGCGGTCAAGGCCCAGGGCGTCGTTCAGCGAGGTGCCGACCAGAGGCGCAAGGTCAAAGACGCCGGAAATGGCCAGAGCCGATCTTGCCTGGAGGTCGGCGACCAGCCATGCGGCCATGTGCCCGCCGGCCGAATGGCCGACCACGACCGGCGACCGGCCTGTCTCGGCCCGGAGCGCCGCCGCCATGGCCCCCACCCCGCGCAGGATGGCCTCCAGCGGGCAGTCGGGCGCGAGGACATAGCTCGGCACGGCGACGTTCAGCCCGTGTGTCATCAGCGGCGGCGCGACCCAGCTGAAGGCTTCGCGGCCCAGCGCCTGCCAGTAGCCGCCGTGCAGGAAGACCACCCAGGGCCGATCCGGCCCCACCTCGAACAGGTCGATCACGCCACGCTCGGACCCGCCGTAAGGCCTGGCTCGAGGGGAGTGAGTTTCGCGCGCGGCCTCGGCGTCAGCGAACCACCGCGCGATGATCGCCTCATGGCCGGGGACACGGGCGCGGTTGTTGTATTCGGCTTCCAGGTCCATGCTCTCTTTAGGGAGTAGGGCTTGCGGAGTAGGGCGCAGGATATGGCGCTCGGTGGCCGGGGCTGGCGCGAGCCCCCCCTAAGCCCTAATCCCCTACGCGCTAAGCCCTCGGAGTATCCGCCCATGATGACCGCCATCTTCGTCTTCATCAAATGCGAGCTGGGCCACGCCAACGACGTGGCGGCCGACATGGTCGATAATGTCGAGAACGTCTCGGAGGTCTACTCGACCTCGGGCCAGTACGACCTTCTGGCCAAGTTCAACCTGTCCAAGGACGCCGACATCGGCGCCTTCGTGACCAAGGTGGTGCAGACGCGGCCGCACATCCGCGACACCTTCACCGTCATCACCTTCTC